>JBGSHQ010000401.1:0-35732 GCA_041752095.1 Bdellovibrionia bacterium | reverse complement strand
CCCGATTTGATCGAGAGAAGAAGCATAGGCCACCAAACCGTAGCGAGAAACCAACCCATAGGTCGGTTTCATCCCCACCAAGCCACAAAAAGCAGCAGGTTGGCGGATCGAGCCCCCAGTATCCGAACCCAAGCTCACGACGCATTCTCCGCCAGCTACCGCTGCGGCAGAACCGCCAGAAGATCCTCCGGGCACGCGCTCCAAGTCCCAAGGATTGGCGGTAACTTGGTACGCAGAAGTTTCTGTCGAGCTCCCCATTGCAAACTCGTCCATATTCGCCTTACCCACAATCACAGCACCGGCTGCGTGGAGTTTGGAGACAACAGTTGCATCGTAGGGAGGCACAAAATTTTCTAAAATCCGAGATCCACAGGTTGTGGGAATGCCCTCGGTGCACATATTGTCCTTAACGGCGATCGGGATACCGGCCAACAGCCCAATTTCCTCGCCTGCTGCAATTTGGGCATCCACTTTGTGGGCCTGCGCCAATGCGCTATCTGCTGTCACGCACAGAAAGCTTTTCAATTTCGGCTCTAGCTGGGTAATTCGGTCTAATGTTTCTTGAGTAATTTCCACAGCAGAGCGTTCTTTATTGACCAGTTGTCGGTGCAACTCGCGGATGGATGCCATGCTCGTACCTTTATCAATTCTACTTTCAGCCACTTAGTCAATATAGCTGGCAATTGCTCCCACTTACAGCCCTTCTTGATCTGCGTCTATCTGCGTGCATCCGCGGTAAAAAAGCTAAGTATTTGCCCCAACGATCCCCAAGAACACAATTTCATCCGGAATTATCCCCAAAACCAAAGATATATGGTAAGAAGTTCCCGATGCCCCGTTGGAAGAATGCCACCTAAAGCTCACCTAGAATCTCACCTGACGGCAGAGGAACTCAAACTTCGCTACCGGCAGGCACAAAACACCACAGAGTCGCGCCGCTGGCACTTGCTACTCTTAGTTTCTCGAAATTGGACTATCAAACAATCAGCCCAAGTCGTAGGTATCAACTACGACTACGCCAAAGAAATTGTCCAGCGCTACAACCGAGAAGGGCCTAACTCTGTGAGAAACCGCAGCGGAGACCGCCAGCCCCCTCCTGCAAAATCCTTGCTGAGTCCAGAACAGCAAGAAGAACTGCGACAAGCGCTGCAAGGCTCTGCCCCCGATGGCGGAGACTGGACAGGCCCCAAAGTAGCTCTCTGGATTGCCGAAAAGACTGGTAGCGCTCATGTCTGGCCCCAACGTGGCTGGGATTACCTCAAGCGGTTGGGTGTTGACTGGCGGCGGCGACGCAGAAAGTAGATAGTTCGCAATATTTTAGAGGGAGTCGATCGCACTCCTCGCGATCGACCCCCTTTATTTTGGCATTAGTCATTGGGCATTAGTCATTGGGCATTGGTCATTGGCCAAACAGGGCATTGGCCAAACAGGGCATTGGGCGAAGCGAAGCGGAGGGATTGGGCAAACAGGGCAAACAGGGCATTCGTCAAAATAACAGGTGCGTCACTCGATCGATTGTCGCTCTTTGTTGAGAATTTTCGATGTATCCGCACCCTACGGCTCAAATCCCAAATCCCAAATCCCAAATCCCAAATCTTAAATCGAGAATCTCAAATCTCAAATGGTTTGACTCTTGTAACAATAGCTGCTTAGATTGAATTTGGTTGTGTTGAGGATGTCGAATATATGCGAGGAATCGGGCGTTTTTTGTCGATCGCAAACAAGATGGCGTACTGCTTTTCTACGAATGTACGGTTCGGCAAGTTCTTGCATGCCAATCGCGCTCTGAACGCGGGTGTAAACGTCTTTTCTTTCGAGCGCATCTTGGAGTGCGAGACAGTTTAGGACTGTTGCAAGCATTCCCATGTAGTCGGCGCTTGCGCGGTCCATTCCGCTCGTCGCACCTTTAATGCCACGGAAAATATTCCCGCCGCCGATAACGATGGCGATCTCTACACCTTTTTCACGGATATGTTTAATTTCGTCAGCGATCTCACCTAAGACTTCGGTGTCGATCCCGTATCCATTGTCTCCTGCGAGCGCTTCGCCGGAGAGTTTTAGAAGAATTCGCTTATAAGGAGCTGTTCTTTTTTTTGCTGAGCTCGGACTCATGGAGTTTCCTTCGTAAAAAACCTTCGTAAAAAAAGGGAGGCTCTTTCGAGCCTCCCTTTTCGAGATGATTAATTTGCTTCGGTTTCACTCTTAGCCGTTTCGCCTAGGCCGAAACGTGCAAAGCGTGTGATCGAGATAGGCGCGCCTAAGGATTTCGAAACTTCGTTCGTATATCCTTCGATCGTCTTATCGGGATCTTTTACGTAGCGCTGCTTAATGAGGCAAGTTTCCTCAAAGTATTTATTAATCTTACCCTCAGCGATTTTCTCTAAAACCGCTGCAGGCTTACCACTCGCTACCATCTGAGCGACTGCAATTTCCTTTTCCTTAGCCACGAGATCTGCAGGAACATCCTTCGGGGTTACGAACTGAGGCATTGCTGCAGCGATGTGCATAGCGATGTTGCGGGCATATTCTTGAAATGCAGCATCTTTTCCTTTGCCAGTGACTGCGAATTCGACAAGCACACCGACTTTTCCGCCCGCGTGAATGTAGCTCGTCGCTTCTACACCACTTGAAAGTGGGTAGCGTGCAAAACGCGAAACGAGCATATTTTCACCGAGAGTAGCGATAGCTTCACGGATCGTTACGTCTACAGTCTGTGAAGGGTTCGCTACGAAGTTCTGAGCAAGCATCGCAGTAACATCAGCAGGATTCGAAGTCGCGATATGGGATGCCATATCGTTTACGAATTTTTTAAACTGCTCAGTTTTTGCGACGAAGTCGGTTTCACAGTTCACTTCAACAAGAACAGCTGATTTTCCATCAGCGCTCATGAGGGAGTGAATGGTTCCTTCTTTGGCTGCACGACCTGCTTTTTTCGAAGCAGAGGCGATGCCTTTTTTACGAAGATATTCGACAGCCTTTTCAAAGTCACCTGAGGTTTCGCCCAGGGCCTTCTTACAGTCCATCATACCAGCTCCGGTTTTTTCCCGAAGTTCTTTAACTGCAGATGCGGAAATTTCCATGATTTCGCTCCAGTTCTTTTAAATTAAGTCGTAGGGGTTTCGTCAGTCGGTTCTGCATTTGCAGCCGCTTCCAGATCCACTTCGTCTGGACCGCGAAGGTCGATGTCACCTTCGAACTTAGAAACCTTCTTTTCAGTCTGCTCTTCGGTATCTTCCATCGGTTTGTCTTGTGCGCGAAGTTTCTCTTGGAATATTTTTGCGCCTTCGATGCAGCTGTCAGCGATCAGTTTCGAGAAAAGACGTACGGAGCGAATCGCGTCGTCGTTTCCAGGAATCACGTGGGTGATGTTCGATGGATCACAGTTCGTATCGACAACAGCGATTGTTGGGATTCCGAGTTTCTTCGCTTCTTTAACTGCGATGTGTTCTTTTTCAGTGTCGATGACGAAGAGAGCGCCAGGGAGCTTCTTCATGTCTTCGATTCCGCCGAGGGACTGCTTTAACTTCGTAAGTTCGCGGTCGATTTTCGACTGCTCTTTTTTCGGGGTTTCTGCCCAAGCTTCAGAAGCCTTTAGGTTTTCAAATTTCTTAAGACGGTCGATCGATGCTTTCACGGTTTGGTAGTTTGTGAGCATTCCGCCTAACCAGCGGTGAGTCACGTGGTGCATGTTTGCGCGAATCGCTTCTTCCATGACCACTTCTTTTGCTTGTTTCTTTGTTCCAACGAAGAGGATCTTTTTACCTTCGGAAGCGAGCTTCACTGCGAAGTCTGCAGCTTTCCGAGTTGCATCGACAGTCTTCTGTAGGTCGATGATATAAATTCCGTTGCGTGCGCCGAATACGTACGGCTTCATTTTAGGATTCCAGCGGCGGGTTTGGTGACCAAAGTGAACGCCTGCTTCGAGCAATTCTTTCATCGTAATCTGGGGCATGTAATTCGAACTCCTGGTTATTATGCGGGAAGAGAGGAAAGGGACGGGCTGAAAAGCTTAAGTCTCAAACTTCAAATTCCGCGGTTTATATTCGTCCACCCCGATAACCTTTTTGGGAGTTCCTCCGGGAGGAGGCGCTTTCCGCAAGGCACCACGAAACTTCGAGGTGTGTTTAGTAGTGGGTTGTTTTTAGGGTTTTATGGCCGAAAGGGCAAGAGTAAATCGATATATATACAGCGCGTTATCAACATCAAGGCAGGATTACGACCCGAGAACCCGTACTGAGCACATTATAAAGAGGAGTGATGTCTGAGTTACTAAACCGAATGCAGCCATGGGAGGCGGGTGTGCCCAGTAAGTGTTCCTGGTTTGTACCGTGAAAGTAGATGTATCGGTCGAGCGTATTTAGGTTTTCGGGGTCGCACCCCTCCAGCCAAAGGATGCGGGTTAGCACGAGGTCTTCCGCGGTGTTCGAAAGGGGGTTGGTCGGATCCGTGGAGTAGATTTCCCCCGTTCGAGCACGAGATCTGAAAACGGTCCCTGGCGGGGCGTCGTCCCCGATTCGGGTGTGTACCCGAAACCGCCCGGTTGGGGTCGTGTTCGTTCCAGGTTCGAAGCCGACTCCATTAAGTGCGGCCGATATTTTATAACTTGATAAGATTTCATTTTCTCTTAAAAGCGCCGCGGTTTGGGTTTTGATGTCGATCCGAATCGAAAATGCTGGCGGCTCGCTCGTTCTCCAAACTTCTGAAAGGCGTGTTCCACCTTCTGGGAGTGACGTTTCAAATACGCCTGTGAGCTTTGCACCTATTTTCTCAAGTGCACGTTTAGAGCGAAAATTATTAAGCCCGACATTAAAACGGACTGAATCTACAAACCGAAACGCATGATTCAACATCAGTGCCTTTAATTCTGCGTTTATCGATCCTCCCCAACACTCACGAGAAAGAAAAGTAAAACCAATTTCAATATCTTTTTTTTCAGGTCGATAGTCGCAGTAGCGAGAACTTCCAATAATTTTAGAATCAGAGTTTCGTAGAATTACGAGTGCTCCCTGAGATTCTAGACCGTAGTCGAAAAACTTACGGAAAACATCGCGCTGATACCGATCGGGGTTTGGGTGTTGATCCCAAATGAGGGGATCGGAGGCGACTGAATAAAGGTCGTCGAAATCTTTTTCTTCAAGAGGTCGAAGCGTGATCCTTGGGCCTGGGAGAGTCGGCTGCCAGTTGGGCAGGTTTGAGTTTAGCCGAGAAATGTTTTCCACTCTGATTCCTTAAATCCAACTATCGCCTTTTCACCTGCGATTGCAAAGGGTCGCTTTACGAGTTTTCCGTTTTTAGCGAGTAAAGCGAGGGCTTCAGATTCAGTCATGGACTTCAATTTTTCCCCAAGCCCCATTTCTCGGTAAACTAGGCCGGAGGTATTAAAGAGTTTTCCAATTTTGCCTTCATATACGACCAGCATTTTCTTTAACTCGGCGAGAGAAGGTGGTTTTTCAACTATTGGAATTAATTCAAACGCGATCTTTTTCTTTTCGAGAAATTTTACTGCGTTTTTACAAGTCGAACAGTTTGCGTAGGCGTAGAGTTTTAGATTTTTCATAAGCCACTTAAAAATTTGAGTTCATGGAGAGAGAGTAGACTCGGCCATCGCTAGGTACGGATGCTTGATATTGAATAGGTTGATCGAAAAGATTTTCAACCCCCGCTACTAATGTTGTATTCAAAGCTATTTGAAAATGTGCAAAAAAATCTAAATAATAATAACCGGGAATGCTGCTTGAAGGAGAAGAGGATTCTGAATAGGAGAGAAAACTTTCCGAAGCTTTATTGATAACCTCAATTCCAATTTTATTTTCGGGATCATGTAAGCCAAATTTCAGGATTCCAACCCACGTTGGAGCATAGGGAAATTCTGCCCCAAGATCTTCGATCCTAGACTTTTGAAAAGTGAGGCGAGTTCCAATATCAAGGATCGGCGAAGCCTTAAGGTCTTGTGAGTGAGTGAATCCGAATACATACGCGTCTCCAGCATTTTTAATCTGGTAATAAATCGTGGATCCAGAAGTCGTCGAACTCGTATATCGAGCTCGTTTATAATCACGAAAAAAAGCAGTCAGCTGGGTTTTATAGTTTCCATTTAAATAGTCGGCGCCTGTTTCGATCGAGCGAACGTTTTCGGGCTGGAGGTCTGGGTTGGGTAAAGCGATGAGAGTCGTTGGACCAGCAGCTTGTATGAATTCATAATATCGATCGAGTAGTGATGGGAATCGAGTGTGAAGTCCTAAACGAAAAAATTCGCCTAGACTCGCTTCTTTTTTAACGGTTTCGTGTCTGACTCCTCCCGATACATAGGGGAAAAACCCAATACGACTCACTGCCGTTGCTCCTAGAGTGGGTTCGAACTTCAAATTACTAAATTTTAAGGTGTGCGTTGCTTGAAGATTTAGAATCTGCTCGTCAGGAATGCTTTCAATAGCGGTTGCGGATTCTCGTTTATAAGAAACGTTACGAACTCCAAGTCCAAAACGAGTTTTATCTAATACTAGAGCCGTTTCGTTACCGATTTGATGAGTGCGCTTCACTTGTTTTTTATTAAATTGTGTCTTCACGTCGTATTCCGCAAAAGTAAAATCATAAAAGAAACTCGATTTTAAAAGTGCTGTCGTAGAAAAACGTCGATCGACTTGGACGACGGGTATGAGTCGATCAGTACGTTGAGTTCCTCGAGTAGAGGGAGTTTTATCAGAAAAGAAGCCATCAACCTTAGTGTCGCTGAAGAGAAGGTGGGTCGTAATCTTTGTCGCACCGTTTTCGAAGGCATTTGCGCTTGCTGCAAAAGAAGGACCGGAAACATCACCGGTAGTTCCTCCTACAATGAGAGCGTATTTTTTATCAGATCGACCCAATGAAAACTGTTGAATACTACGGCTTGAAGCGAAGGCAGTCGCCCGCTGATTCTCGGTACCGATATTATCCTGTGTCCAAAGTCTGAGCGTAAGAGATCCGCCGACTCCGCGTGGGTCGAAAGCGCCAAGAGAAGGCCCGATTTGGTAATTATATCCACTCCAGAAGAACTGTGGAAAAGTCGCGAGATCGCTTCCTCCGCCTTGAGGTCTATTTAAAGGAATTCCGAGCACATTTACATCGGTCTCTTCGGTCCCTTTTCCAACTCCTACAAATCCCGCCTCGTTTCCTGGGCGTAAATTTCCACTCGAGTGAAAGGGAAGGTCATTCGCAATCTCTTTAACGATGTTACCCGTCGAAATTCTGGCCTTTGTTTTACCTGTGTAGGCCGGAATAATCGCATCGAACTTTAACGCCTCAGCGGGTGTTCCTTCTGAGATCACGGGGTCGAGAACAGTGGTCTCTGGAGCGGATTCCGCAGCTATTATAGAGGGGGAAGAAAAAGAAATATAAACAAGAATGAGTAGAGTTCGTTTCATGATGGAAAATAGCTAATGCTAAAATGACTAAAAAGTGAATCGAAATAAGATGTTAGGCCGTGACAGTTCGGTGACAAATCTCACCCTAAAAGCATGATAATTAGAGAATGTTTGGGGACATTGTTATCGTTCATCGCACTGGGGGCAGGGCGGACTCGGATCTTGTGGTCTGGGACACGTGTCAGCGCCAAATCGTTTTAGGGCACCTCTCTGAGTTCCAAAATTTTGCGTTACTTCCAGGGGATGAAAAACTCCATGAACGACAAGCTTATCAGTTTTTACTCGAAGTCCTTTGCGGGCTTCACTCAAAAATTTTGGGTGAAAACGAAATTGTAGGCCAATTCAAAAAACGATTCCAACAAACCGATCTCCCACTCGAATTTAAAGCTCGATTTAATCGTTTAATTCAAGCTCTGCTCGCAGACATGAAAAAGGTCCGAGCAAAGTTCCATCTCAATTCCGGTGCGCACTCCTATGGCAGTTTTACGCGTAAGGTGGCGCTCGGTGCGATGCCGATTACGGTCGTGGGAACTGGAGAATTGGCCCTTTCAATATTGCCGTGGGTCCTGAAAGAGAGTGCTTCGGTTCAAGTTCTTTTTCGGTCAGAATCAGGTTGTGGAAAAATTCGTGAATCGATTCGAGACGTACCGAGTCTTGAACGGTTATGTTTTATTCCTCTCACCGGATCCATTCCATCTTTAGTTGGAACACTCGTGATTGCGGCGCCCTTAACGAGTTCCGAAGTCATTCAACTCATTCAAAAGTCGACAGTAGAACCCACTCAGGTGATTGATTTTCGCCGTGAGTGTGAGTCTGATCCGTTACCCACGGAAATGAATGGGCGAGTCCTTCCAGTAACGACTCTACAAGACTTTTTCCAATTCTCGAAAGAAACAAGCGCTTCGGGTAACTTGCTTCGTTCTCATGCTCTCGAAATGATTTCTGCACTCACCACGGCACGCTATGAAGGCGAGACGATGCAAATTCGAGTGGGTGGGTGGGAAGATTTATGCGGCTAAAAATTCGGATTGCCTCAAGAACGAGCGACCTTGCACGTGTTCAAGCCATTACGGTTGGGAATCTGCTTAAAGCACATTCAGATGTACCGAATTTGGAGGTGGACTACATCTTTAAGAAATCTCTCGGAGACATTAATCAAGACGATCCTCTTTGGAAAATGCCTGAAAAAGGAGTTTTCACAGAAGATTTCAAAGCAGATCTTTTAAAGGGTGAAACCGATATGGTGGTCCACTCCTGGAAAGATTTGCCAGTTGAAGATCCACAGGGGAGTGAAATTGTTGCAACTCTGCCACGAGCGGATTTGAGGGATATTCTCCTCTTTAAGAGTACGAGCGTAAGTAAACTCATAAATGGAACATTAAACGCGGTAAAAATTCTTTCGTCTTCTCCACGTCGCGCTTATAATCTTACCCCCTTTTTAAAAGATCATTTGCCTTCAGCAGTGCCGCCTGAAATTAATTTTTTACCTGTTCGCGGAAACATTCCCACTCGGCTCAGAAAATTAATTGAGGGTGAGATGGATGGGCTCATCGTTGCGAAGGCAGCACTCGATCGACTTCTTGAAACAAATCAGGAGGAGTGGGTGGGTATTCGTAAGGAAATTCGATCTGTTCTAAATCAGGTGAACTGGATGGTGCTTCCCATTTCCGCAAACCCACCCGCCGCAGCCCAGGGAGCGATTGCGATCGAAATTCGATCGGACCGAGATGATTTGAGATCACTTTTAAAAAAAATTCATTGCGAAGCAACTTTTTCGTCAGTCGTGGAAGAAAGAAAAGTATTAAAAAGCTATGGTGGAGGATGCCATCAAAAAATTGGTATTGCAGTTTTACAGCGTCCCTACGGAAAAGTAGTGAGCTTAAAAGGAGAAACAGATCAGGGGATCATCCTTTCAAAGTATGAATTAGAAACACCTGACGAAATAGCACCCACGACGATCGAAAATATTTGGCCAGCAACCGAAGAAGACCAACTTCACGCCTTTTTTCGAAGAGATTTAAAAGTTAAAAATCCAAACACCGATTTGTGGGTTTCGAAAGAGAATGCCTTACCTCTGGATTGGAAGGTCTCGCAAGATCAACGGGTATGGGTCAGCGGATTGACGACATGGAGGAAACTTGCTGTGCGCGGAATCTGGGTGAATGGGTCGTCAGAAGGATTAGGTGAAACCGAGGATCCACGCATCCGTGCTGTATTAGGGCGAGAGCCTAAATTCACTAAACTGGGTCATGCTGAGGGAGTGAAAGGTTCTATGCCGATGCTTGCTACTTATGTACTCGAGGCTCAAACTTTAGAGATTGGATTATTAAAGCAGATCGAGAAAAAAACGCATTTTTATTGGATGAGTGGGAGTCTCTTTTTATACTGCTTAGATCGGGTACCCGCAATTCTGAATGCCAACCATAGCTGTGGTCCGGGAAATACTGCAGCAGTCATTGAGGCAAAGCTTGGAGCCGATCACAAACCCCATTTATTTACCGGGATCGAAGAATGGCGAATGAAGGTTTTAAAAAAATGAAAAAACTCCAGCGACTTCGGCAAACAAAACATTTTCGCGATTTAACTTCTACAGTCGACTTCACTCGCGCCCAGCTGATCCAACCCCTTTTTGCTGTCGAGGGTTTAAAAGCGAATACCGAAATTTCAGGTCTGAAAGGAACGTTTCGGCAGCCACTCGATGGAATATTAAATCAGGTTGAGAGTGATTTAGAAAATGGTGTAACCCAGTTCATTCTTTTTAATGTTCCTTCTAAAAAAGAAACCAAAGGATTTAATCACGACTTTTCATCAAAGGTCATTCGCTCGATCAAAGAGCGCTTTAAAGAAAATGTTTGTCTTTGGGTAGACACCTGTCTCTGTTCTTTAACGGTGACCGGACATTGTTGTATTTTTCATACGGATGGAAAAAATGTCGGAAAAATGGATCATGAATCGACATTGAAGGAAATTTCAAATACTGCACTCGCTTATGCTCATGCAGGCGCTGATGGCATTTCACCGAGTGATATGATCGATGGTCGAGTTGCTGCGATTCGCACATCTCTGGATTCGGCTGGAAAAGAAATGATTCCGATCATGAGTTATTCGACCAAGTTTTGTAGTCAGTTTTATGGTCCCTTTCGGAATGCAGCCGATAGTGCCCCCCAGTTTGGTGACCGGACTCAGTACCAAATTGATGTTCGGAACCGCGATGATGCGATCGCTTCCAGTATCCGCTGTGCAGAAGAAGGAGCTGATCTCCTCATGGTGAAGCCGGGTATGAGCTCGATTGATTTAATTCGTGAGATTCAAAATAAAACGGGGCGAGCTGTCGGTGCTTATCAAGTGAGCGGTGAATATGCATCGCTTGCACTGCTCGAAGAAAAGGGTCTCATTCAGTTTCAACCCGCTCTTTTAGAGACTTGGTTTGTATTTAAAAGAGCGGGGGCACAATACATCATTACGTACGGCGCTCGCTATGCAAAAGAAATGGGAGTTTAAGTGTCAACAAAACGGATCTTTCCGAATTCAGAAGAACTGATGGCAAGAAGTCTGAAGGTGGCGCCTGGTGGAGTCCACAGTCCAGTTCGCGCGTTTAAAAGTGTGGGTGGGACACCGGTCTTCTTTAAAGAAGGTCGGGGCGCCTATCTCACTTCAGTAGAGGGAAAAGAGTACATCGACTTTTGTCAGTGTTTCGGGCCAATGATTTTGGGTCATCGGGATCCTGATGTTCATGCAGCCGTGACCGAAGCGCTAGACGAGGGTTGGGCTTTCGGAACCTGTGAACCCTATTCTTTAGAATTAGCTGAATGGATTATCGCGCGAGTGAAGCATGTTGAAAAGTTACGCTTCGTTTGTTCGGGAACCGAAGCGGTGATGAGCGCAATCCGGGTTGCGAGAGCGGCTACCGGCCGTACCAAAATTCTTAAATTCGAAGGATGTTACCACGGACACGCCGATTCGCTTCTTGTTAAAGCAGGGAGTGGATTGGCAGGAGCGAGCGCCTCCGATAGCGCAGGTATTTCGGGTCCAATGATTTCTGAGACCTTGGTAGCGTCGCTCGATGATGAGGAAAGTGTGCGACGAATTCTAAAAGAACAAGGATCGGAGGTCGCCGCAGTGATTCTTGAGCCCTTACCCGCAAACTACGGACTGCTCATTCAGCGAAAAGAGTTTATCCAGTTTGTTGCTGAAGAAGCGCGAAAAGTAGGCGCACTGGTTATATTTGATGAAGTGATTTCTGGGTTTCGTGTGGCGCTCGGTGGTATGGCTGAAATTCTCGGGATGAAGCCCGATCTCGTGACTTATGGAAAAATTTTAGGGGGCGGATTTCCTGTAGGTGCTTACGGTGGACGCCGTGACTTGCTTGATTTAGTAGCACCCAGTGGTCCTGTTTACCAAGCTGGGACACTGAGCGCAAATCCGATTGGGATGAGAGCAGGACTTGCTACACTTAAAAAGATTGAAGCGGTTGATCTTTATTCGGTACTCGAAAAAAGAACCTCTAAATTTGTATTCGAACTAAAAAAACTTTTTAAAACATCCAGTGCACCCTATTCGGTTAAAAATCGAGGGTCTATTTTTTGGATCCATCCAGCTACACCCGGTGAGCTCGAACGAGAAATTCGGTCTCTTTCCCAACTCCCCACCGAACTCAATGCCCGTTTCGCACCTCTTTTTAAAGCACTCCTTCATGAGGGAGTTTATCTTCCTCCGAGTGGCTATGAGGTCGGTTTTTTAGGGCTGGCCCACGATGATACGATTATTGCGCGAGTACTCGAGGCGACAGAGAAAGCTCTGAAAGGGTTGAGTCAGAAATGAAGCTGGATCAACGCTATTCCAGACAAAATATTTATTTAACTCTTGTCGTGATTTGGCTTTTTACGACGCTAGCCCTAGCCATTTGGTGGTTAATTCACGGTTTAAACCAAGTTGAAATGCTGGCAGAGCTTGAACCTCTGCTTAGAAATAAATTTCAGTCACAACACAGAATGATTCTTTCGGAAGGACTTACTCTCATTGGTTTACTCATTTTAGGGGGAGCTGGACTTTTTTCTCTTCTCTTTCGTGAATATAGCCGAAACACGCAAATGAGATTATTTTTTGCAACTTTTACCCATGAATTAAAAACGCCACTCGCGAGTCTTCGCCTTCAAGCGGAAGCGCTTCAAGAAGATCTTGAACCCCAATCAAATCCATTAATGGATCGTCTTCTGCAGGATGCTAATCGTCTTGAGATTCAACTCGATAATGCTCTGTTTCTAGCAACTGTGAAAAACACGGACCAAATTCATTTGGAAACGATTTCTCTAGAGGCATTAGTAAGGAAGCTCCAAACGGTATTTCCTGGGTTTATAATTGAACTTGAAAAAGATGTTAGCCTCACGGCAGATCGCCGAGCGATAGAAAGTCTATTTCGAAATCTCATTCAAAATGCAAAAATTCATGGAGGAGCAACTCGTCTGAAAATTTCAGAGGAAGAAGCTCACGCAAAAAAGTGTAAACTCGTTATTCTGGATGACGGGCGAGGTTTTTCTGGAGATGAGTCGGCGATCGGTCGCCTTTTTTTTCGCCATACGAGTCAGAGTGGAAGTGGTGTGGGACTTCATTTGTGTAAAACTTTAGTAGAAAGAATGGGCGGAATTTTTAAGGTGATTCCTCGCAGCGATTCGGGATTTAGGATTGAAATCACTCTTAAAAGAGGGGTTGTCGAATGAAACAACTTCTTCTAGTTGAAGATGATTTAACGCTCGGTCTCACATTGAAAGAACGGCTTGAACGAGAAGGTTACGGGGTGCTTTGGTCTAAAACACTTACACAGGCCGAGAAAGATTTTAAATCAAAGCCTATTGATTTAGTTATTCTCGATGTTGGATTACCTGATGGATCAGGTTTTGATTTTGCAAAAAATATTCGTGAACGGACTGCAACTCCATTTTTATTCGTGACAGCCCAGGCGGGTGCCCCGGATCGTTTACGGGGTTTCGAGTTAGGTGCCGAAGAGTATATTCCGAAGCCCTTTCACTTAAAGGAAATACTATTACGTGTAAAACATGTCTTAGATAACCATGCTGAACAACGGAATATTAAGTGTGGAGACTTTACGATCGATTTTGGACGTATGGCAATTCTCGGGATCGATGGAAAAAATGAAAATCTTTCCCTAAAAGACTGTCAACTTTTGAAACATCTAATCTCTGTCAGTCCTCGTGTGGTCAGTCGTGATGAAATATTGAATGCTGTTTGGGGAGAGGGAAATTTTCCATCAAACCGCACGGTCGATAACGTCATTGTTCGACTTCGCCAACTTCTGGACGATGATGGAACCCGTTTTATTAAATCAGTTCGGAGTGTAGGTTATCAGTGGATCGGTGATTCAAAGGGGTAGTCAGTATGGCAAATGAACGATTTCAAAACGCTCTTCGCGGAGAAGTACAGACGATTCCTCCCATTTGGTTTATGCGCCAAGCTGGACGGTATCATTCACACTACCAAGCGTTGCGCAAAAAACACTCATTCATGGAGCTCTGTAAAAGCCCTGAGTTAGCTGCGGAAGTTGCCCTTGGACCGATCCAAGACTTCGACTTCGACGTTTCAATTTTTTTCAGTGATCTTCTCTTTCCGCTCGAATCGATGGGAATGGGATTAACTTACACGGATTCACTGGGACCCCAACTCGGTTGGCATTTAACCGATGAAACCTTAAAGGATTTACTTCCTGCTAGTGAAGCGATTGAGGGTCTCTTATTTCAGCGAGATGCCATTCGAGAAACCCGAAAACGTCTTCCACAAAATAAGAGTTTAATCGGGTTTGTTGGGAGTCCGTGGACACTCTTTACTTATGCGGTTCAGGGCCGGCATGCGGGTTCTCTGCAAGAAGTTAAAAGTCAGCTCCATCTTTTTCCTAAATTTTGTCGGGTACTCGTTCCACTTTTAGAAAAAAATATCGCTCTGCAAATTGAAGGCGGAGCAGAAATTGTTATGCTCTTTGATACAGCGGCAGGTGAGATTTCACCTTGGTTATTTCGGGAGCTTGTTTTGCCTGAAATTTCTAACCTCGTTCGAAAATTTCCAGGTAAAATTGGATTTTACTCAAAAGGAACCCAAGCCTCTTATTTTGTTGATCCAGTTTGGAAAGATGGAACTTTTGCTGGAATGGGGATCGACCATCGTTGGGATTTATCATCGGTACTTAAATCGAAAGAGACGAGGCATTTCGGTTTTACCCAAGGAAATTTTGATGAAGCTTTACTTTTCTGCCCAGAATCCTCATTTGAATCACGAGTGATGTCGTACTTAAAACCATTATTGGATCTATCACCCATGGAGCGTTCCGGCTGGATTTGTGGTTTAGGCCATGGAGTTCTTCCAAAAACTCCCGAAGTTAATGTGCGTCGCTTGGTAAAATTAGTGAGAGAGGTTTTCCGATGAGCACAGAACTGCGAAAGTTGATTGAAAAATACGATATCCCAGCTCCACGTTATACGAGTTACCCAACCGTTCCTTATTGGGAGTCGGAAGGTGTAACCACAGATATTTGGATCCGAGAATTAAAAAAAGCTTTTAGCAAAACGGATTCGAAATGGTCTCTTTACATTCATATTCCATTCTGTGAATCCCTTTGCACGTTTTGTGGATGTAATACCTCCATTACAAAAAACCATAATCGAGAAGAACCCTATTTGGCTGCTCTTCACCGAGAGTGGAATTTATACCTGGAAGCGATTCCAGAGATTCGTAATCGAGTATTAGATGAGATTCATCTGGGGGGTGGAACACCGACCTTTCTTTCCCCCGAGAATTTAAAAAAACTTCTTACTCCCATTCTTGCGTCGATTACGGGTCCTTCTGGAACAGTAATGGAACGATCGATCGAGGTTGATCCTCGTCGAACAAATCAAGCCCATCTTCAAGCTTTAAGGGAGGTCGGTTTCACTCGCGTGAGCATGGGTGTTCAAGACTTTGATCCCGAGGTTCAACGTCTCGTTAATCGAATTCAGCCGATTGAGATGACGGAAAGTTTAACGCTAGCGGCCCGGGCTCTTGGGTTTAGTTCAGTAAACTATGACCTTATTTATGGACTTCCAAAACAAACGCCAGCGACGATGAAGCGCACTATGGACGAAACGATACGGTTACGGCCCGACCGAATTGCACTCTATAGTTTTGCACACGTTCCATGGATTAAACCCGTTCAGCGTTTATTTACAGAAGCAGATTTACCCACCGGAGCAGATAAACGCATCCTCTATGAAATCGCACGGATCGCATTACTTGATGCAGGTTATGCAGAAATCGGAATGGATCATTTTGCATTAAAAACAGATTCACTTTTTAAAGTCTCTGAAAACCGTAAATTACACCGCAATTTCATGGGTTATACGAGCCATCGGACTGAAATTCTTTTAGGTCTGGGTGTGAGTGCAATTTCTGAAACACCGAGTTGTTTTCATCAAAATGAAAAAGCATTACCGGCTTTTGAAAAGATGATGGAGTTAGGAAAGATTACAACTCATCGAGGCCATTTATTAACAGCAAAAGATCAAAATCAGCGAGAACAAATTTTAAAACTGATGACCCGCTTAGAAGTTGAACTCGAATCAGACCAGGTCAGTGATGCCGAGAGTTTTTTACATGAAATGATGAAAGACGGCTTGGTTGAGATTCTTAGGGTTGAAGGAAAAACCGTTTTAAGAGTGCTCGAAGCCGGGCGGCCATTTTTAAGAAACGCGTGTCTTTTTTTTGATTCGAGACTTAGAGAAAAGACACCTCAGGCACGGATTTTTTCTAAAAGCATTTAAAAATCATGAATTTTGAAAAAGAAGTAAGTATTTTTGGGGCAGGATTTTCGGGACTTGTTTCAGCCTATTTTTTGAATAAGGCAGGATTTCAAGTATTTATTTACGAAAAAGATTCACGTGTGGGTGGTCTTATCCAAACCGAAGAAACTCCCTATGGAAAGTTTGAAACCGCTGCAAATGGAATTCTTAATTCATATGCTTTTCAGGAGCTTACGGATCAAATCGGTGTTGAATTAATTGGCGTCCGATCTGTTGGAAAACGACGCTATTTTTTCCGAGATGGAAAAGCTCTTAGGTGGCCACTTTATTTAATGGAGACTGTTGGTTTATTAGTTAGACTCCCATTTTTGCTGTTCAAGCGTCCTAAGCCCGGAGAAACGGTTAGAGACTGGGCAGTAAGAGTCCTGGGAATGCCCACTTACATTCATCTTCTTGCCCCTGGCCTACAGGGTATATATGCCGGAAATCCTGAACAGCTTGATGCAAACCTCGTTTTCGGTCATTTTTTTAAAAAATCAAAGAAGCTTCAACCACCAAAAATTCGGGGTACAGTAGCTCCCCGAGGCGGGATGTCGACTTTAATGGCATCCCTTCGTAAAGATTTAGAAGATAAAGGGGTTCGATTTTTTTTTGATTCTAAGGTTACTTTGAATGAAGTTCGAGGTGCTAAAGTTATTGCAACCTCTCTGCCTTCAGCCGTCGAACTTTTACGTGTAAATTTCTCAGAAGCGAGTACCAATCTTTCTGGTATCGAAATGATTCCATTGGTTTCTGTGAGCATCGCATTTTCCGAAGGCACCCCAATTTTGGATGGGTTTGGATGCCTTTTTCCACGAGATGTGGGCATTCGATCTTTGGGCGTTCTTTGTGAAGAGGTTATATTTGGTGATCGGAGTCATTATCCGATTGAACGATGGATTTTAGGTGGTTTCAGTGACCGAAAAATTGTTACAGATACACGAGATAAAATTTTGGATTCCATTTTAGAGGATCGTGCACGGCTCTATGGTGATAAAACACTTAATATTCAACCGATTCATGTGACTCTGTCTCTTTGGAATCCTGCTCTCCCTCACTATACAACTGAACTTTCACGAGCATTAGAATCAAACCCCATTCGAGACCTCGAAGAAAAGCATGGTATTATTCTTATGGGAAACTATACGGGTAGGCTTGGACTTTCTGGAATTTTAAAAAACGCAGTAGAATTACCTAATCGAATTATGAAAGTGAAACAGTCAAATGGATAAAAAAATCGGTATCCTGCTGATGAATCTGGGTACTCCTGAAGGACCCGACACTGAAAGTGTGAAACGTTACCTCGATGAATTTCTTATGGATCCCGATGTCATTGATCTCCCGTGGATATTTCGTGCCTTACTCGTGAAAGGGATTATTTTACGTACAAGACCAAAACGATCTGCGGAAGCGTACAAAAAGATTTGGACTACGCGGGGATCTCCCCTTTTTTTTCATACCCAAGATCTTGCGGAGAAAGTTCAAAGTGAACTGGGTGAAACCTTTTTAGTCATTCCAGCGATGAGATATGGAAAACCATCGGTTGCGGACGCACTCATTCGTTTCAAGCAAGCTCAGGTTCAGGAGATCCGATTATTGCCCCTTTATCCTCAGTATGCACGCGCTACAACTGAGTCGAGTCGCAAGTGGGTTCAACATGAATCAATTAGGATAGGTTATACGCCGCAATTTAAGAACATTGGTGCCTTTTATGACAATTTGAAATTTATTGATGCATTTGTCGAAAAAGTATTTGAAGCCAAAAAAGATTTTATTCACGATTTTGTTATATTCAGTTTTCATGGACTACCTGAAAAAGCCTTAAAAAAGGTCGATCGTTCCTGTGGAATGCACTGCCTGAAAAGTGCACACTGTTGTGACACCATTCAGGAAGAAAACCAAGATTGCTACCGTGCTCACTGTTTTCATACGGCAAAAGCTATTGCAGAGCGTGCCGGTTTAGCCCCAGACCAATACCAAGTTACATTTCAGTCTCGACTAGGCCCGACGAAGTGGATCGAGCCTTATACAGATCAGATTTTAAACCAACTGGCAGTCTCTGGCAGTGCGAAACGGATTTTGATGGTTTCCCCTTCTTTTGTTGCAGATTGTCTTGAAACTCTTGAAGAGATTGCAATTCGATATCGAGAACTATTTATTCAAAAGGGTGGAGATGATCTCAAAATGGTTTCGTCTCTTAATTCTTCACCAGCGTGGGTAAGCACAGTTTGTTCTCTTGTCGTCGACGGAGTGAAGACATAAGATATATAAGTGATGATGCGACGGTTTATAATTTCATTTTTAATACTTTTTTTTCTCGTTTCAGAAAAGTCTTTCGCAATTGATTCTTTACCCCTCAAGCCCTTAAAGGGCATTTCTGATTCTGCTCAAGCTTTATCGTTATCGTTAACCCAGGTGCTCGAGCGTTCTCTTGATGAGCATCTCAATTTAACTCAAGAATCGATTTTAGTCTTAACTCTTAAAAATTCACCCATTGATGAAGACATCGATTCTTTTACCGTTCGTGTCTTTAATTCCTGGAAGGTATCAACACCAAAACCACCGAGTAGTTTAGTAATCGTTTTTGATCTCGAGAGAAAGCGACTTTCTTGGAAAGCAGGAGTCGGGCTCGACTCATTGTTGATGGATCGTGGAGCTACGAAGATTATAAATGAAATTGTAAACCCGGAATTTAAAGCCGGCAGATCTGATCGCGCTATACTTCTTACTTTAAGACGGTTTTTTGAACTTCTAGAAAGTCCAGTTTTTGTTAATGGTAAATTTGATTCCGACTTAAAGGATTCAGGTTTTAATGAATCGTTAAACCCTACGGATATTTCACACGAAGGTAGAGGTTGGCTTTTTTGGTTCCTGGGAGGTTTTGCCATCTCCCTCTTTTTTGGATATCGCATTCTCGCAGTGGAAATCCATTATACATCTGCGGGCTGGCATCGGGTATCCGGATGGGAAAATCTACTTCGATTCTTAAATCGAAAAATTGTTAAAAACATTATAAAAACAACGCCCCATTTAAAAACCGGTGGAGGTGTCAGTGGAAGCTACTGAAAATCTAACCCCCATTTTACGGTCTTTAAGATATGTTACGAAAAAATCTACTGGTGAGGTTTTTGTTCATCTTTCTGAAGATCGACTAGAACGCGATCCTATGGACTCCGCGCTTTCAATCTTCGAAGAAATGAATCTCACTAAAACCACTGACAGAAACGGTGTTTTAATTTACTTAAATCGTAAAACTCGGAAATTCGCGATCGTCGCTGATGAGGGACTTCATCGAATCGTAGGACAAAAATACTGGGATGAATTAGCTCGAAATCTTTCAGAAGATTTAAGAGCCACTCATTATGAAAATGCTCTTTCTTTAGCGATTTATTCTGTTGGAACTACTTTGGCTAAACGATTTCCGATTCTGGAAAAATAGCCATAATCTTTTTTAAAAATTCTAGATCGAACTGAGATGTTCCTGGGTTGTTTGCATTTTTTTCGAAAATAATTTTAAATGCCTCTGAGGGTGTCATACGAGGTCGACCTTCTTTAGTCATCGTTAAGTAATCAAATTCGTCCGCGAGAGCTAATATCTGGGCCTCGATCGTAATAGAAGTTCCAGAAATTCCACGTGGATATCCTGTCCCACTCCATCGTTCATGGTGCTGGGCTATCGCCTTTACAACTGAATCGGGAAGAATCATTTTTCGAAATTTAATCACGGCAAGAGTGTGATCTACATGTTTTTTATAAGCCTCTTCTTCTTCTTTTGATCTTTCGAGTTCAGGCTTTGATTGGACCTCAGGTGGGACATCGGCTAGACCCATGTCGTGGAGTAATCCGGCTAACGCAATATCTTCAGTTTTTCCAAGGCCTGATCCAAGCGAAAAAAGTGCACCGAAGGTGGCTACGTTTCCCGAATGGTTATAAGTGCCACTTTCTGCCCCCGATACCGCTAGCATTTTATCATACCAGGAGTTTTTATCTTTTCCGGTGGTGATATAATTTTTAACGATTTGTTGGCAGTCTGTGACGATGCTTTTACCTGCGTCAAGAGTGGCATTACTCGAATCATCGTTAAAAACTGAAGCCATAAGATTTCGAATAGCGCCTTTCATTCGATCTTTGCGTTCAGTTTCTGAAATTCCACTCTCATTTTGGAGAGACTTAAGTTTAGCGGCACTAAATTCGTAAAAACTTTGCATCTGTTCACTAGTAATATGAACCGAGTTTACTTTGCCCTTATTTAATTTTTCAAGCTGACTTGAATCGAGTTCATCTCCACTTACTGAAAATTTAATATGTTTCTTATTGGCCGGCATGTACATGTAAGTATCAAAACTTAATGTTTCATTCGGCCTTAAGTCGATGAGCTGTACACTTCTATAAGAGCGAACTGCTCCCTTTGTAGCTTTAGCTAGATCATCTTTAATCGTTTGTTTAACGGTATCAGTATCGATCGGGAGTAAAAATGCATCCGTGAAACCATTTTTTTGAAAGGTTTTACGATCAAACCCTGTGCGTTTAGAAGTGATATAGAAGATGGGTTGGGTTTGATTTTGCATCCGCGCGACTTGCGCGACCTCTGCTAGATCAATTCCTTCGGGAGGCGTTCCGAAAATGAGCATGACAGGTGCTGGATTAAGAACGTCCTCCATGAGTTTTTCTAAATCATAAGGATATTCAATGATTTGTTCTCTCGAAAGAACGCTATCGATCACAGGTCGAGATAGAGCGTCCACTCCGCAAACTAATACTTTATACTGAGATAAGTTTGCTTTTGGTTCCGTCATTAGCCAGACATTTTTTTATGAACCGCTTCGATCTTTTCTCGAAGCGACTCACTCGTAAAAGGTTTCATGACATATTGGCTGACACCTGCTTTTGCAGCTTCCATAATTTGGCTTTGTTCAGCTTCTGCAGTGACCAAGATGAAAGGAAGTTTTCCAAACCGGCTATCCCCACGAACGCGTTTAAGAAGGTCAAGGCCCGTAGAGTTCGGCATGTTCCAGTCTGAAATAATGAGTCCGAAGGATGGTTTAGCATCGTTTATAGCTGTCCATGCGAGAGCGCCATCGGCGGCTTCTGTAATATCTGTAAATCCAATTTCCTTACAAGATTTTGCGACTAGTTTTCGCATGGTCATCATATCGTCAACAATAAGAATACGCGTTTTCAGATCAAACATTAAGAAGCTCCTCGGTTCTATTAGTATGGCTTATTTTTAAATGTGGGAGTAGGGGTTAGAAAAATAAGAATTCAAATTTGGAGAGTCAGCTTGTTGACCCCAAATGTTGAGACTTATAAAGGGTTTTATTTTTCCCCATTACCAAAAAACTCATTAGACACGCTAAAGAAGCATACGGGATAAATGAGATCCCAAAAAATTCTCCTGCGAATAAAATCATTGTTAGCGGGACCCGTCCTCCACTCCCGAAACTGGATACCAACCCGCATGCAGCTGCAAATCCAGGTGCCACTGTCAAAAGACCGGCGATAGAGCTTGAAAGGGTTGCTCCCATAAAAATGACAGGAATAAACTCTCCTCCCTTAAAACCCCCGGCGATAGAAATTACTGTAAGAATGAGCTTCTGAAATGCAATAGCCGGTGATGGAGACACTAAGAACGAAGATTTAATTTCACTCACGCCAAGCCCCGTTGCGCCTGAATTTTCAAATAGGATGAAACATAAAAGGAAACTGCATCCTGCGAAGAAGGCTCGTGCGGCTGAAGATTCAAATTGGAGGGTTCCCCACCCAGTAAGAAATTCACTGGTCATGATAAAAGTTCGAATAAATATACCCGTTAATGCACCCATGATTATGGCAGCAACACCATGATGAAGCGAAAAGAATGGGATAGCGTCTACAGTTCCAAAATTCACGTGGGGTGCGTTTAATAATTGGGTTACACCGTATGCGACCCCAGCTGCGACTAAACACTCGAATAAATTAAAAACCTTAAATCGAATATGAGGTGTAAGCACTTCCATCCCAAACAAAGCTCCTGCGAGTGGAGCACCTAGAGCCGCTGAAAATCCAGCCGCAGATCCAGCCATTAATAAAAGAATTCGATCTTGATGTGTTAATTTTCGTAGATGGAATAGTAGTTGGGATAATTGATCAGTAAGTGAAGCACTCATTTGGACTATCGCGCCTTCTCGACCAACGGATGCACCAAAAAGAAGCGATACAACGGAAGTAATAAAAAGGAGTGGAATACTTTTTAATGGAATCGTTTTTTCAGGTTTATGAATTTCCTGAATAACTAAACTTGGGCCTCCTGATAAATTTTTCCCGATAAAATCCCAAAGACCACCGATGATTAATCCTGAAATGGGTAATAGGTAAATTATAAAAGAATAAGACTCTCGAGTGGTATCTGCCCAGTTTGATGAATAGAGGAATGGGGTAGCGATAACGCCACCTAAAATGCCAGAAAGTGCAGAGAGTAATATATTCACCACAGTTATAAAATATCACAGGAATAAAAAAATTATTTCACTGAATTCCTAATAAATCGCCTATTCTCTAACTATGTCAGAAGAAAAGAAGGAACTGCATCCACGGAATCGCCACCGCGATCGATATGACTTCCCAGTACTCGTAAAAGCCCTTCCCGAGCTTAAAAAGTTTGTTCGTAAAAACGAATATGGAGATGAATCGATCGATTTTTCCAACCCCGAGGCGGTAAAAATTCTTAATCAATCCATTCTAAAAAAGTTCTATAAAATCGATTTTTGGGATGTACCTCAAGGTTACCTTTGTCCCCCGATTCCAGGGAGAGCGGATTACATTCATTATACAGCTGACTTACTTGCTGGAAAATCGGGAGGAAAGATCCCGCGTGGACCTAGCGTAAAAGTTTTGGATATAGGAGTCGGAGCCAACTGTGTTTACCCCATTATTGGTCATGTCGAGTATGATTGGAGTTTTGTTGGAACTGAAACGGATAAAGTCGCATTTGATTCGGCACTGAGCATCGTAAAAAAGAATCCAATACTTCAAGAGTCGATCGACTTACGGTTTCAGCCGAACCCTAAAAAAATGTTTCATGGAGTCATTAAGACTAACGAGTATTTTGAACTCGTTATTTCAAATCCACCCTTTCATTCCTCTGCTGAGGAGGCAAAATCGGGATCTAGAAGAAAATGGAAAAACTTAGGAAAAGTAAATTTATCAAAAAAAGACCCAGTTCTTAACTTTGGAGGTCAGGGTGGTGAACTTTGGTGCGATGGCGGAGAGATTGCTTTCATCACGCAAATGATTCGTGAAAGTGTTGAATTTAAAAAGCAAGTACGATGGTTTACAGCATTGGTATCACAGCAAAAAAACTTAGATGTCCTTTACGCTGAGCTAGAAAAGCATAAAGTGAGTGATGGTTGGACTATCGACATGGCTCAGGGCCAGAAAAAAAGTCGTATTCTTGCTTGGTCGTTTCAATGAGTCCTTACTATCTTATGGTTGCAGTCATTCTAATGCAATCAGCTGAGGCAGGATCCTGGATGGATTCTGCACGAAGATTTACAGGTGAGTCGGAAGAAGTTCGGAAGCAGTCTATAGCGGAACTCAAAAAACGTACTGAGTTAAGGTCGGAGTTAAAAAAAGCTCTTGGAACCCGAGATCATTTTCTCGCACTCGATGTCATTTCAGTTCTTGAGTTAAGGAGTATGCTTCCTGAGTTAATTGCATTTTCAGCTCGCGACCAAACTGGATATAGCTATCACGCTATTAATTCCTTAATTACGAATGATCGTCTTGAATCGATCCAGCAGATTTATATGGAGCGTTTGTTTTCTAAAAAAACATCTGCAGCTGGAAAAACCGCTATAATCGACTCTCTTTCGCGCCTGAATGTTTCATTAAAAGAAGACCAGATTAAAAATCTTTTGAATGATTCTTCGCCCGAGGTTCGCTCATCACTTCTGAATCTTATTCGCACTGAACTGATTTATCGAAACGTTCAAAGAAACTTAGACTATTTGGATCAAACCATCGCCGATCCGTCATTTCAGCTTCGAACCCAAACTCTTTATCTTGTGTCCGAGCTACCCTTAAAGCTTAAGCGATCGAATCTCATTCGTATTAATGGTCTTCTAGATCAATGTGCGCATGACCCCGTGACATCTGTGAGAGCCCTTTGTGAATCTGTAAGAAAAGGGAGTGTTGACGAATGAAAAGAAGAAAATGGATTTTCGTCTTTTCTGGATTCACATTTTTACTCCTGATCGCTTATTTGGGATTTTTTTATAATAATAAGTCGGTCGACCTCAATCTTCCTGAATTTGAAAATGAAGCCTGCCGCCGAATCTATTTAGGATTTTACCAAAAACCAAAAATCGATATGCGGATAGTCTTTGGTTATAAAGATGCGCGCCCCGCCCGGTTCGTTGCCGACCGTTACGAACGGATGATTTTTATCCAAAGGCTTACTCAGGAGTGCAAACGCACGAATCTCGCTTGTGGGTTTACCCGTTCTCTAACGGATTCGGATTTACTTACACGAAGAATTAACGGCCCCGACGGTAAGCCACGCGAAATTTTGTTGAGAATTGTAAATAGCTCGGCGGGGGCCGATGATGAGGAAAATCGTAAAAATCCATTTCAGAAATGGAAAACTCGTTTTGCGAACTTAACTTTCTTACAGGGACTCACTAAAGCTGATGTTGTGATTTATAATGGGCACTCTCGTGCGGGTGGCGGACCGGATTTTGGACCGCCACAGTTAACCCCTAATCACGAAGTCGACTTTTCTTGGTATAAGGCACATGAACCAGGTTTTAGTCCGATTCTATCGACCCTCGAGAGTGCGCCCACGGAGACGAAACTCCTGGGCTTATATTCGTGCGCTTCCTCAAAGCACTTTCTCGACCGAGTTCGAAAGGTGAAGCCCGATTTAGGCCTCATTACGAGCCCTAAACTCATTTATTTCGCCGATGCAATGGAAAGCTCACTACAAGCAATTTCATCACTTCTTTCACTCAAATGTGAGGGCAGCTTTCAAAACTCTCTCGCAAGTCGAAAGAGTCGTGCAAGCGGTGCTGAAGTCTCTGGTTTTTTTGAACCTTAGTGCGCCCGTCCGGCTGACGAAGCTCCTAAGTTAACTGGACTTGGAGAGCTATAAGATGGGGCCGTAACATTATTTGATGCCATTAAATTCGAAGACGGTGATTCACTGTTCGACTGAATAGTCGAACTTGGATCAGCTGTCGGAGTTAAGTCCGCGCTTGCTACAGCATTGAAAGCTTCACCGCCGGCGTTAGACTCCACAGGTAACTCAGTGCTGGTGCTTTGCTCATCGATTTGAGCGGAGCTGCATCCTGCTAGGCTACCGATTACGGCACTTAAAACGACTACGGATAAGACACTTGTAAACTTCTTCATCACTCATTCCCCTTTTTAATTGTTCTTGCGATCCCTACACACTAATGAAGCAATCGGCAGGCCAACTTTTAATCATGGAATGTGTCGAGAGCGACACAGGGGGTGCGAGTTACTGAGAATAATAGAGGCGTACAGATTCATCGACGTTCTTCTCGTTTTCAGGAAGGCAGTCGTAGGGATATCGGAGGTGTGATTTTTTCCAGCGCTGTAGCCAAGCTTCACCGAGAGGTGAATGAAGAAGTGTGCGATCCGTTGCGGCTTCGGTTGTTTCGGATTTCAGACCGGTTGCGGATCCATATCCAACGTAAAAGCCGGCCTCTATCATCGCCACTCGAATTCGTGTGGCTTGGCTATACGTAAATAAATGTGTTCCACCTTCCTCCGGGGATCGAGAAAGTTCTCGTAATTTTTTAAAGCAACTCGTGGTCCACATTTCCTGATTCACTTTAGAAGAGTACGGGTCATAAAAAACAAGATGAGGTCGCGCGGTTTCGACTTCGATTAAATCGAGAAAATCTCCATGACGAAGTTCCCATTTTATTTTTTCGTCGGACCATTTACCCGTGGATAAAATGCTTGAGAGGGTTTTTTCGTAACCCTGAAAGTGTGGAAAGTGATGACTATTATCTAGAGCAAACTTTAAGAGTTCGAGTTCGCGTTCAAAACTGACGATGTGGAGCGGCCGATGTTCTCCATCGATTGAGTTCGCAGCTGCGAGTGCTGCTAGAGCATTGGCTGCAGCTCCTAATCCAACGTCGTAGACCACGAGAGTTTCTTTTGTTTTCTCAGTAAGACGAGATTTAAACTTCGATTGGTCAATATAAAGTGAGTTCGCCTCTACCCATGGGCCCACTGGGTTGTGCATCGTCTCGTTCAGTATAATATTTCGAATTGAAACCGCACCTGCAGAGGTGCGAACGACTTCGAATAGAGGGTGATTACCGACAAGAATTTCCATTTAGATTTGGCAGGCGTAACCTGATTTTTCGAGGTTCTTTTTAATTCCGTCGAAGATCACTTGGCATTTTTCTTTTTTCATCGAACAGGAGCCTACTTCTTTAACAACTCCACCTTTTGTATAGGTAACGACGTTTCCACCGTCTTTACCCATGATTTCAAGTTCACGAGAATCTTTTCCGGAAGTGCAAGTGACCCGGTTTAAAATCTCAGGTGTTTCAGCCGCATAAGAGCTGAGTGCTGAAAAAAAGATCGTGATAAAAAGAATTCGAGTGAAGGAAATCATGACTAAAACCCCGCTTTCAAGTGGTTACGGTTTATCCTAAAAGTGGATTGATGTGCCAAAAATGTTAAACTGCGTCGCAATGTGCCAATTCAATTGGGTGCATTGCTTGTAAAGGACTAACCTCTTGGTTAGATTGGACTAGTTGAAAATTCTCCATGTCCTATCTCAGAATCAGCTTACGGGTGCCGAAGCCTACGCGGTGACTTTGATCCGTCGACAGGTTCAGGAGGGTCACGAAGTTTGGATCGTATCGGATACGATCTCTCTGCCGCTGCCTACCTCTGTTCGTTACATTCCGCTCCCGATGGATCGGCGGAATATGAAGTACCGGATCAAAAATGTTATTTCGCTACGATCACTGATTCATGAATTTAAACCTCAGATTGTACACGCCCATTCACGCGCGGCAAGCTGGGTTTGTTGGTTTGCGACGATCGCAGGACCCGCCCTCATTTCGACGGTTCACGGAAGACAACACTGGTATACACGTTTTAAGTGGAATGATGTCTATGGGAACCGGATTATTGCGATTTGTGGGTATCTTCACGATCACTTAGTGAAAGACTTTCGCATTTCACCGAAGCGGATCGATCTGATTCGAAATTTAATTGAGACGGATGAATATCGTAAGCCCAAAAATATTCAGTCGTCGGGCAAAATTCGACTTGGGCTTTTCGGTAGAATGTCAGGACCCAAGGGGAAAATTTGGGGAATGCTCCTTCGTGATGTGATCCCTAAACTCATGGATGAGTTTCCTAACCTTGAGATATTAATAGGAGGAGGAACGCTTGATCTTCTTGAGTCTAGGGACCGAGATACGATTGAAAGCTTTTTAAGGACGCATCCGGAACGATCTCGATTTTTTGGAAAATCTCCTCATCTTGCGAATGAAATTTCAGAAATTGATTTTATCATTTGCGCCGGTCGAATAGCGATAGAAGCACTCTTTGCGGGAAAGAAAGTTTTTGGTTTTGGTGAGTACCAACCTACTGGGTGGCTGACGCGAAGTTCTCTACCTTTAGCGCTTGCCTCAAATTTTGGTGATGTAGGCCCTGATCGTGCCGAAAATCGTTGGTGGAGAAAGGATTTACTTAAAGAACAACTGCGTACGGCATTTAAAGGTGGAATCGAATTCGACTTGGATGAGAATGATTTAAATCGAAACTTCGGCGCTGATGAAACTTACCATCAAATTAAGTCCTCATACATTCAGGCGATTCTCAGTAAAAAATATCGATTTGGTATTCCCTCACTGATGTTTCATAAGGTTGTAAGCGGAGATTTTTTTTCGAAGCATAAAACGTATATAGAGATTAAAAATTTCACTCGGATTTTGAACTTATTTAAGATTTTTCGAAAACAAACGATCACATTTCAAGATTTAATCGAAGCGTGCGAGGGAAGACGTTCGTTTCCAAAGCGGCCCATTTTATTAACCTTTGATGATGGATATAAAGACACTCTGACTTTAGCGGCGCCGGCGCTAAAAGAGGCAGGGATGAAGGCAGTTATTTATTTATTAGCAGATTCGACTGTGCGAACGAATCGGTGGGATACAGAAGAGGATACCACCGAAATTTCCGTTCCATTATTAAGCCCTGAAGAGCGCCAGACTATAAAGGAATCGGGTGTTTTTGAAATTGGAAGCCACGGGCTTTCTCATCGATCTCTCACGGTTCTTCCGAGTCGAGATCGAGAACGAGAGATCGCAGAATCGAAGCGGTTGCTTGAAAATGAGTTTTCTATTCCTATTCTTTCTTATGCCTATGCCTACGGTAACTATTCAGGATTTGATGCTGAGTCGGTTAGTCGATTCGGTTATCGATTTGGAGTCGGTACGGATACGCATTACGGCATCGAAGAAAATACATTTCGCATTTTTAGAGCAAATGTATTTCCTGACGATGGATTTTTTAGTGTGCTAAAAAAATCGAGTCCGCTTTACCGTTTCTATTTTTCAGCGAAGAGAAAGTTTCGCAGCCGCAGTGACCGTCCAATAACGTAGTCCCGTCGTGAATGAGCGTTGGACCACGAGATCAAGAGTGGTGGGATCGTTCGTCGGATTAAGCCAGACATTATCGGTAAGCCGAATTTTAAGAGCGCCGCCTCGGACTTTATAAAGTGTGTAGTATGAAACTTTAACCCCGCCCCAAGTGACGTTTTGGATAACGTGGTAAGTATCGAGATCGGGTGCAGAAGAGGTGAGATCGATCGATTCATACTGTGGCGCAAAGTTTACCGTCGCTTCAGTTCCAATCGGATTTTGAACGCTCATCGAAATCGCATTATCGAGTTTCTGCGCGTGATTTGCTGGGAGTACCGCACCGAATTGTTCACAGCGTGCATTGTCTCCAGCCACCAGATGACACTGTAGCCCTTGAGCCTTTAAGTCTTTGATGTGTTTCTGGGATAACTCGGAACTAGCGTGTGGAACAGATTCAGTGAGCCGAGTTTGGATTACGGAATATACACCCGTGTAACGGAAGTCTCCTGTTGGAGGAGTTGGATTTGCAAAAGCTGAAAATGTAATCACCGAACAAAAAATGAGTGCGATACTGTTCTTTTTCATTTTAAAATTTCCCTGATTTTTAATGGCGGAGAGAGTTAGGTTGCTTCAGAATTTTTAGTTTATGGAGCAGCTTACAGTTAAAAAACTAGGGGTTATCGAGCGACCCGAGCCGTCAAGAGATCAAACTTGAAGTTTACACCGCTAGCCGGCTCCTTGTAGACGCGGCCATTAATGAAAACCGCCATCTCTTGGCGATACCTTCGCGAATAGACGCCCTCGGAATACACCTTTGCAAAACTGAGCTCTAAGCTCGAAAGTTTTCCCGAAAAACGACCGGGTTCATCGTAGGACAGCGGAAGACGATGGACCTTTTCTACCTCTGGACCACATGAATAATTACCGCGATACCACGAGCATACTCGGCCATATTCCAGGAAAACAATCTCTACAACGTCTGATTTCTGTAATTGATTCGACAGTAGATTTATCCAGAGCGGTTCAGCGACGTAAATTGAGTCGCTAAACGGCCCTTGCGGTCTTCTCTCTGAACAGCCCGTTAGAAGGTAGTCGACGTTGATTACCATGTCGGCTCCGTAGAGAGGGGCTAGGTTAAACCACTTCGGCTCCAATGTATCTTCCGGTGGGCCACCGCATTGTGGCGCGGCGGCGTTGGCAGTCGCTACGGTACTCAGTATTAGGCCAGCGATAAGTAAAAAGGATGATTTCATATGGGCTCCTTGGATTTGAGTCAGTCTTAATCATATCATTTGCTTTTGCAAGTTTCGTTTGCGTTGCCGGCGTCCTGATCTTCGGTCGTAGTCGCGTTCGAGGAAGTTCCAGTTCGTTAAATTGCGTAGTAGTTCAGGAATTAAAACCCACCCAATATGGCAGAATCGATTATTTTTTGCTAAATGGGACCGAATAAAAACAGGAGCCGTTTACCCCGAACTGGTCTCGCACCTGGTAAGCCATATAGAATGAGTATCCAGAGGGTGTCGCAGAAATCTCCCATGTAGAAACTTCACGAAAGTCGGGAGTGGAATTGATTTGCTGATACTGCGCCCGGCCCTCGGTTCCTTCAAATTTCCCGATATTCGACACTCCGAAAGGTCCGGAAAAATTATATTCTTTCAATTCAAAGCCGACTTTTAATGGCGCATTACTCATGATGGATAAAACATCAAGAGTTTGGAATCCTTGTGCATTTTTAGAAATGACAACTCCAGTTATTCCCTTGAAGTTCACCCAATTGCATTCTTTCATTTGGTTCGCCGTGATCGAAGGATTACCAGATGTGGAATATTCGCCCTCAAAACTATCAAATGGGGTCGCAAATGCTGTTACAGAAAGTAGGAACGCTAGAGTGATAATTGTCATTTTCATTACGTGATCCTCAGAATTTTTAAATAATTATATTAGTTACTGGATGGGTCATCGCCTGTCAATCAGTGCGACTCCTTGAGTTTCCAGCAAATGCTTCTTCATCCCGTCATGTGTTCCATGTTTTCACTTTAAGTGAGCAACGTTTAAACTAAGGCTTATTCTCGGCCACTCGTAATCCCCCGAACCCGCGCCACCAGTTTCTTTGCTCTTTTGGTTGAGTCACCGCCCGCAGCGATGAATCCCGTAGCGGCCTCTTCTAATAAGGATGCATCCTCGAGGAGTGCTTCGAATTCTTTCACAATGAACGCCCTGACTTTAGGCTCTGCACTCATTAGTTCGCTCGCTATATAAGAGCAGCCATCGAGGACTGCTAAGATATCTTCGAGGTCCTGACTAAACCGAATATCGGAATCTTTACCTCGGTGAGTGAATGCTTCGAACTTTGTCGCTAGGAAGTAGGTCACATTAAAAACCGAGATCGTGCTTCCGTCGGGTAGTCGGTGTTGCATCTTCTTTTTAATGGCGTCGCTATACCACCGGTTCGAGAAGCCAAGGATCGACTCGTCAGTAGGCATGATGTCGACTTGGATATCGTTATACATCTTTCGACAGATGGGATGCTGCACGTCTGGATCGGGAAGGGGATCTTTAAATCCCTTCTGCCTTAAAACCTTTTCAAGCTTTGCGTATTCCTGGTGGCTCGTGATTTCGACAACGAGATCCACATCATCGGAAGGGGTAGGCGTGGGAGCACCCTTGTCATCGATATAGAGTGCGGTCGTGGCACCTCCAATAAATACTACCTGGTCTCTTAGGTCGCCTAAGGCGCGGGCTACTTCCTGGATCATGAGAATGTTACGACTTTGCTTCATTCTTCTTTCCTCCCTGGACCTTAAGCAGACGTTTCCGAAGCGCGTCTTCCGCCATCTTTCTCTCCCGCGCGCTACCTGCACGAACAGAATCGACGAGTGCTAGAAGTTCATAAAGAAGTTGATCATTTTTAGCGGCGAGGGGAACGGATTCATAAAGTGGATGGAGTGCTGTTCCTCGTTGTTTACCCTCAGGGTCGGGCCATACCCACTCCGCATCATCTTCGATGACGAGTTTTCCCTTGAGTGGCGCTGCTGAATGTCCAGTCGGAATCCCGCGAACGATGGGGCCAAGTTCGGCCGGGTAGAAATATTTTACGCCGTAGAGAATGAAGTCGATGGCAGCAAGTCGGTGCGCCTTCTTTTTCGCTTCGTCGATGAGCCCTGCTCGCCTTAATCGCTCTAATGCATTCCCCACTTCGGGCTGGCTGAGTCCCAACTCGTTCGCTAGATCGATCTGTCTCCATGCCCTGCCCTCCGCAGCGACGAGCTTTAGGAGGAGGAGAGTGTCCTGGGGGCGTAGGCTTAAGGGGTTTAGCGAGGTCATAGTGTATTATCGGTAGATCTCTAAAATATTACAAATTATAATTTATAATATGTAATACACAGTAATTACAGATAGTTACATCATTCCGCCTATTTTCCGCCTAAAACGAAAAACGCAGTTTTAAAACTCGTTCGGTAGAAAATAAAAAAACCCGCTAACTATTTAAGTTAACGGGCTTTTAATGGCGGAGAGAGTGAGATTCGAACTCACGTTACACGTTAATGTAAACACGCTTTCCAAGCGTGCGCCTTCAGCCACTCGGCCATCTCTCCGCAGACGTATTAGAATGATAGGTTTTTACCCTCGGACTTAGCTTGGAACAAGCGGATTAGGTCAGTCGGATGTTTAGATACTAGAATTCTCGCTGTTATTAACAAAAACCACGACTAACGGAGTGCGTTAGTTAAAATGGTTCTTCAGGTGAGCGAGTAGCGGCGGGGCGTGACGCGTCGTCGGGGTTTTAGCCGTTTTTAGCGAGCGGATCAGACGACGAACCTTCGATCGTTCTGGCTTCGTATTCTCGTCTTCCCAGTGAATTCCGATAAACTGCTTAGCGCTATCGATCGGCTTTTCCCACATCACTTTTGCTTTCAGATGATGAACCGTACCCGCGTTTTGGAACTCGAGCGTGATGACTTCGCCTTTTAAGAATCCGGAATTCAAAGTCTCGACCCCAGCTCCACCCGAAGCAATGTTCAGAAGGGTAGCTTTCATCGGCGCACCACCCACACGGGTTACCGACGATGGAAAATTCACTACATATCGGAGCTCGGTTTCCCACCACCTTAAGCGCTGATTAAAATAAATGTTTCTAGCCTTCGAACGTGCGAGATATCCGATTGCTGCAAGACAAAATAAATTAGAAAGAATAATCGGAAAAACAGGATCCGTCTGGTTTGATAATACGAACGCTAACACTCCCGCAACGATTCCATAAATACAGCCAATCATCGCGATGAGATAGGCGATACGATTTGTCATGAAAATGAGAAGCCCTAAAATAAGTGGGAGAATAAAAATTTCGAGCTGGCGGGTAAACGGAGTGAGCTCCATAATTTCACGCGTCGCAGAGCCGATGGAAACATTATAAAACCCGGCAGCAAACGCGAGATAAATCACAGGAGTCAGAAACTGAAGTAGTGCCAACATGAGAATAGGCCAGGGGCGTCTGAACATAAGTGAGTGATCTCCTTCATTTAGTTTCACACACTTTTCAAATTGCGGAAATGTCGAGAAATTGACGGTCGTTAAGATGAAAAAAAGGGCCTCCCGAAGGAGGCCCTTTTACCGAAGCTGGTGAGTAATCTTAAACTATTCACCTTTAATGACGATCACATCTTTAAAGCCTGTAAAAACACCGTCCTTTTCAGTGATTTTAACTGGCTTTCGAGTGTCTACCGCTGTGAGGCGGAAAACTGCTTCTTGGCCGTCGGTGTGATTCTGCTCTCCTCGAAGTTCAAAAACTTCTTGTTCTCCGCTGCCGAGTTTGGCGAGATTTTTAAACTTTAAAGTAACAATCTTAGTTTTATCGGAAGTTCGTGTTTCCGTTCGTACGCAGTACGTTTCTTCCCAGCTGCAGAAGCGAGGAATGTCATTCATTTCGTCATAACACCGACGTCCGTTCATGGAGCATTCGGTCTTTCCCGTCTGCCGATTTACATGGCAAACCTGTGCGGGTACGCAAACTCTACGAATAACCCTGTCGTATCCACAGCGCATACCACTCTGACCCGACACGACGCGTGTTCCATATTCAGCACAAACCGTACGGTCCATCGCAACCGGAAGTTCGAGTTCGACTTTCGATGGAGTCATCGAGGTCCGAATGAGCCTTAGATTAGGGGAGGAACCCCGGACGGAGCTTGAGTTTAGAAGGACGTCTTCGGCTAGGGCTGAAGATGTGGAGACGATTCCACATGCTAGAATTAAGCTCAGACAGAGTTGGGATAGGACGTTGGGGCGGGATGACTTTTTCATGGGGGGGGCTCCTCGATGCGTTCGTTTAACAGACCACGGATGGAGCATTCGCAAGCCACGTACCAGCTCAGCGTTTAAAAAAACCAACAATTTCAATACGCACAAGAAACTATAAAGGGACTGGGGACAAAGTGAACCAGGCTAAACGGCAGAACCTAGTCGCCTTTAGTCCTTTTTCGATAGTCCATCGGGTGGCAACCCCGCCTGCCAGAACGAACTCGATCCAATATATTTCGCAAATGTAAGGGAATCGTCGAAGCGTTTTGCACAGGCAATAAACAGTGGAATAAGCGAGGCATCTTTCTCTACGATCGGGTCGGTAAGCAGAGTCGTCTTTTCTTTCCCATCACTCCCTTTAGTCGTCACCGCATACTGCGCCCCGAGACCAGAACTATAAAGGCGAGTAACGCGGTAAGTGGTGCCCTGATGTGTGACGGTTCGGCTTGGTTTCAGTGGGGAGCTCATCGTTTAGTGCCTCTTAGGTTTAATATGACGTAGAATAAAAATGGAACCAACATGACTTTCATTCAAGCAGAATCTCTCATTTCGAAGACCTTAGACGGCGTGTCAATGTCGATTGATGTGCGTTCAGAGGGTGAATTTGGCGACGGCGGAATTCCAGGATCGATAAACCTACCCATTTTAAGGAATGATGAGCGCCATCAAGTCGGTCTGACTTATAAGAAAGAGGGTCAAGAGGCAGCCATTCGTCTCGGTCATAAACTCGTCGATCCACACAGGGAGGAAAGAGTGGCTGGATGGGTCTCGTATCTTTCGAATGTCCCCGCAGAAAATCGATTCGTTTTCTGTTGGCGTGGCGGACTTCGATCGAAGCTTGCGACGGAGTGGATTCGTGAGGCGGGTGTTTCTGTTCCACAGGTCGAGGGCGGATATAAAGCGATTCGAAAAATCCTTCTCGACCGGATTGAAAAAATAGCGTTGGAGCCAGTTCCATTCTTAGTCGTTTCAGGTCCGACAGGATCGGGTAAAACCGAACTCCTTCGTGATGAGGCATTTCCTTTTTTCAATCTTGAGAAGCACGCGAATCACCGTGGTTCGACATTTGGTTTAGGCGTAAATGAAATCCAACCCAGACAGGCTACGTTTGAAAACCGTCTGGGACTCGATTTACTTTCCCTCGATCGAAAGTGGAAATCGCCGGGGGCCTATCTCATCGAAGATGAAAGTGCGGGAATAGGGAAATGTTGGGTCCCGGGTGCGGTCCAGAAAAAAACAGCCGAAGCACCTATTTTAATTTTAGATGAACCCTTAGATGCAAGGGCTGCCCGAATAGAAGCTGAATATGTTTTTTTACCACTTTCACAGGGAATTCAGAGTGATGTTTTAAAAGAACATCTGACCGCACAGCTCATGAAAGTCGAAAAACGTATGGGTCGCGAGAGGACATCTCGGATTTTAGCGGAACTCGTTCTCGCATTTCACTCCGATTTTAAGGTTGGAAAACATCATGGATGGATCTCCATGCTTCTGACTGAGTATTACGACCCAGGCTATAATTATTATTTCGGTCGTTTCGAACGAAAATCGGTTTATCAGGGGACACTCGCCGAGTGTCGGGCATGGATTCAGCAGTGGAT
>JBGSHQ010000400.1:0-2670 GCA_041752095.1 Bdellovibrionia bacterium | reverse complement strand
GTAGCGACCGTAGCAAAAAACACGAACACCGACTCCACACCGACGAAAGTGATTTTCGACATGGAAAATCTCGAATTCGTGGGCTCAAGCGGGATCACCCAGTTTATTGAAACCCTAAAAGATTTCGGAAACAAAACCGATCAGAAAGCTCGAATTCTAAAGGCTTCAAGCGAATTTAAAAAAGTGATGCGGGCTTTCGATGACGAGCAGACGTTTGAGTTCGATGAACACGCGGTAACGACTCCGGTGAAAAAGCAGCTCGATCAGTAAATTAAAAACTAAATACCGCGAAAGGCACGCTCACTTCTAACGAAGCGCGTGCCTTTCCATTTCTGGCGTACGCAACGCCAAGATTTTCAATCTGCCTGAGTTCAAATAAGGCCTGAGGCATCCGTGCAGCACGCTCCGCCTCATACGCCTTATCGCGTTCGTCCACGAGATGAAACCCGTACCAGGTCCCGGCGAGTGCCCCGACAACCACACCCGCAATCAGCGTCGAAGCCCCGGAAGCAAAAGGATATGTAATTAACCCTGCAGCTAAACCCAGCACAGCCCCACTCCCAGCCGCCCTTAAGACAATCTTACCATTCCCCTGAGCATGAACAGGCTCGGACTGAAAGAGAGCAAGAACGGTAAAGAGCGCAATGAGGAGTTTCGAAGGCTGAATACGCATCTCTAATAAGGCTAAGGAATTTACACTAAGACCGCAACTCGATATTCCGGTACCAGAACCACTCATGGCCGTTTGTGGAAAGAAAATCGATTCGGATCTCCCGAAAGTCGCGCCTTGCAGCAGGAGGTAACCTGACGAGATAGGTTTCTACCGCTCGGAGAAGCTTCATCCGCTTCGAAAAAGGGAGCGCCACTTCTGCCGACTCCATCGCTCCTAGCGTACGACCCCGAACTTCGACGAATACGAGACATTCCCCTTGCTTCACCACGAGATCGATTTCTCCGACCCGAAACCGAACATTCCGTTCAATGAGCTGACAGCCCTGTGAATGAAGATAGTCTAAAGCAGCGTGCTCGGTTTTAGCACCGATCGATACACGGCTTGGAAAAAATCGGGGTTTTATACTTTTGCCTGGAGGAAGGGGACGAGGATGAGGTTGTTTCATGCCCAAGGCAGATTCAATCTCTATGCCGAGTTAAATAATCCCTAAAACTTCCTTCACAGGCGCGAAACTTCTGCGGTGGATGACCGTTGCACCGAGCGACTTTAGAGCAAGCTGGTGCTTAGGAGTACCGTAGCCTTTATGGACTTCAAATCCGAATCCTGGATGAATGACGGCAAGCTCTCTCATCCACTGATCCCGGTATACTTTTGCGATGATCGAAGCGCACGCAATCGAGAGGCAGCGTAAGTCCCCTTTCACCACAGCGGTTGCGTTTCCGTAAAACTGTTTTGGAACCGCATTCCCATCGACTAAAACATGATCATAAGCACCGAGCGCCTCGGCCGCACGACTCATCGCCAGATGAGAAGCATGGTAAATATTTATCGCGTCGATTTCTTCGACCGTAGCCTGCCCAATCCCCAAACGCTTTCACGTTCTCACGAATCCAAGGCGCTAGAACATCACGTTTTTTTTCAGTGATCGCTTTACTATCGGTGATGCCCGCGATTTCTGGAAATTTTTTCACAAGCTCTGAAAGTGGAAGATCCCACGAATCCGGGAGCAGCACAGCAGCCGCAACAACGGGGCCAGCCAGGCATCCCCGGCCCACTTCATCGACACCGACGACCCTAAAATTCGGAAAGCCCGCTCCTCTTTCAAACTCGAGCGTGGGGTTTAAATCCAGCTTCAGTTTTTTAGGGGAAACGGGCTTTCCGGTTTTCACTTTTTTTATAAATCGAGATTACTTTGCGCTCTTCGCAGCTTTTGCAACTGCTTTTGCTTCTACCTGAGCGGCAGTTTCGACTTCACGCTCGATCTTCGCAGCGCGACCTTCGAGTTCGCGGATGTAGTAAAGCTTCGCGCGGCGAACTTTACCGTGCTGAAGAACTTCGATCTTTGAAACTTTTGGAGACGAGAAGAGGAAAATACGTTCAACGCCCACACCGTGGGACATTTTGCGAACAGTAAAGGTACGCGAAGCGCCTTTACCCGAAAGAGCGATCACAAGACCGTCGTAAGCTTGAATACGCTCTTTATCACCTTCTTTAATTTTTACTTGGACACGAACATTATCACCGGCTGTGAAGTCCGGGAACGTATTCGTCATCGTGCTTTTTTCTACGAGGGCAACTTTTGCGCCGAGGTTCTTCTGACCTTTATTGAAACTCTTCGTAGCATTTTTTCTTTTAATAACGACTTTAGACATAGGGAGCTGCTTTCACTTTTTAATGGCTGACAGCGGGTTTTCACCCGCTTAATCACTGAAGATCTAGCACGTTTGCCACTCTCACATATTACTGTTTGAGCCGGTTTAATTTCCGAAGAGGCGATCTAAAATAATCGCCGCTGCGGCCCGAACAGAGAGATGGTTATACTCTCCGTCAGGATCGTTTTTCGGCCCGTACACCGGGGCTAGGATCCGGTGTACCTCGGGATAAAAAACTTCCGATACTCCCCATCCTGTTCCGAAGACGATCACGACCGGCTTCGTTCGGGCTGGGTTTTCAAGCTCACTCCGGTAATCGGAGTAAGAGACCGCGTTCGGTTGCGG
>JBGSHQ010000399.1:0-6002 GCA_041752095.1 Bdellovibrionia bacterium | reverse complement strand
CGTCAAGTGGTAAGACACAGGATTTTGATTCCTGCATTCCTAGGTTCGAATCCTAGTACCCCAACCAAATCAGGCCTCGGTCTAAGTTATTAGACCGAGGCCTTTTTATTGGTGAAGATCCTTATTTGCTTTTCACAACGCTTCCATCAACAGGATTGAAGCAGATCTCAACATTTTTTCCGTCTTTGTCAGTTCCGTAGATTTCATAACAGCTCCCCGGCTGCTTAAATTTTCGAATTTTATACCCTTCTTCTTGAACCTTCTTCTTGAACCTTCTTTTTAAAGTTCTCTTCGGTCATCCACTTACTTTTGGGTTCTGAAAGCACTATTGCCCTCACAAACACTATCGTTATTTTTCGTATTTCTAGGAATAGAACAAATACCCTAAAGCATTGATTTTTCTGGAAATAGGTCATTTGCCCAATGGTGATACACGTAAAAAAGTCCGATGATTATCAAAGGAGAATCATTATGGAAAAATCTAGAGTCTATGACTTACCCACCCGCATCTTTCATGGAGCCTTCGCCGGACTTTTCCTCGGCGCATTCGGCATCGCAAAACTCATAGATGACGATTCACCGTGGTTTTCCCAACACATGCTACTGGGACTGGTTCTATTTTTTCTGACATCACTTCGTATACTCTGGGGGTTACTCGGGTCGAGGTACGCTCGCTTTTCAAGTTTTCCGATGAAACCCACTCAGTTAATCAACTACTTTAAAGGGATTATATCTTCGCGAGATAAAAGTTACTTTGCGCATAATCCTGCTTCGGCTTGGGGGGCGCTCACGATGATAGCTCTCGCACTCAGTCTCGGAATTACGGGATACTTAATGACTACAGGACAAAAAGAATTATTTGAAGATATTCACGAACTATTGGCCAATGCTTTTGCATTAGTAGTTATTGCTCACGTAAGTGGAGTCATCCTCCATCATCTTCGCAACGGTGATGGAATAATGTGGAGCATGGTCCACGGTAAAAAGAATGGCACACCCGATGCGTTACCTATTACGAATCAACATCCGATCATTGCTTTCGTTATGGCTGGGCTTACCGGTCTATTTGCCTTCCAGGTTTATAAGAATTACGATCCAACCTTGTCGGTAACTCAGGTGTTCGGTATTACTTTTCAACTCGGAGAAAACGAGAAAGTAAACGAACTTACTGAAGACGATGACGACTAGAGAGGAGCGATAATGAATGACAGAGAGCGCTGGGTTATCACTGCGATTTTATTTGGAACCGCAGTGATAGTCGGAGCAGATCTCATCACAGATTCGCGCGAAGGTGTGCGTTGGTGGCATCTAGCAGCAGAGGGATCGGTTGCTTTAACTGCTCTACTCGGAGTTGTATTCTTGCTCCGAGGGTCATTTGCACTGAAGCGTTCATTAGCTGTCGAAGTTTTAAAGTCAAATACCCTTCAAGAAAAAGCTGAGGAATGGCGAAAGAAAGCAAAAACCCACACTGAAGGCTTAAGTCAGGAAATTGATCGACAACTCGAATCATGGAAACTATCACCATCCGAAAAAGAAGTTTCACTTCTCTTATTGAAAGGACTGAGTTTAAAAGAAATCGCTGATATTCGAAAGACCACCGAAAAAACTGCACGGGCTCAATCAGCGGCTATTTATGAAAAATCGGGGTTGTCTGGGCGCTCAGAACTTGCCGCATATTTTCTCGAAGATCTTCTCGGACCAAATGCAGAAAAAGTGAGTCTCCCAGCTCATGAATGAAGCCGATCCTCAAACGCAGTTAAGGCGACCTTCGCACCCTCTCCCATAGCTATAACGATCTGCTTAAAGGGAATTGTCGTGACATCACCTGCCGCGTAAATACCCGGGAGTGAGGTTCTACCCTTTGGATCAACGACGACCTCTCCATACGAAGTAAGCTCAATCAGCCCTTTTAAAAACTGAGTGTTCGGGAGGAGACCGATCTGAACAAATACACCATCGAGATCAAGACGCTCAGTCTTTTTGCTCTCGCGATCTTCGTACGAAAGTCCGGTTACTTTTTTTCCATCGCCGATGACTTCAGTGGTTTTAACGTGAGTCAGAATTTTTGCATTCGGAATCTTTTTTAACTTCTCAACAAGTACTCCATCGGCTTTTAGGGTGTCGTTAAATTCGAAAAGCGTAACGTGTTCGACTATCGCAGATAAGTCGATTGCGGCTTCGACTCCCGAGTTTCCACCACCAACTACTGCTATGCGCTTACCTTTATAAAAAGGTCCATCACAGTGTGCACAAAACGCAACACCCTGTCCGATATGTTCTTTTTCTCCGGGTATTCCGAGTTGTCTCCATTTTGCTCCCGTGGCAATAATCACGGTTTTAGCGTCGAGTATCTCCCCACTCTCGAGATAAATCCGTTTTACCGGGGCGTCCTCGATTCGATTTACTCGTCGATGTTCAAGAATTTTTACTGGATACGCGGAAAGGTGTTCTCCGAGCTGAGCGGAAAGTTTCACGCCTTCGGTATAGGACATCGAAATCATATTCTCGATTCCTTTTGTATCCTGAAGTTGGCCACCGAACTTTTCAGCTATGATGACCGTTTTTAATCCTTTTCTCACACTGTAAATCGCTGCGGACGCGCCAGCGGGGCCACCTCCAATGACGGCTACATCGTACTCTCCTAAATTAACTTCTTTAATTCCTTCGCTTGATTTTCCGTAAAACTCTTCAAGCTTACCAATAAGATCGATGAGACTGATTTTTCCAGAATGAATGAGTTGATCTTGGGCTATTACGCTTGGAACACCCTGAATCCCTAATTTTTCAATTTCGTCTTGTGCGTATGCCCCATCGACCGTCTCATGATGAAAATCAGGATGATGGGTTGCGATTAGATTAAGGGCTTGAACCACTTCGGGACAGTTTTCGCAGCTCAGCGACATGTATGTCTTAAGACGAACAGGTCCTTTGATACCCTTCATTCGGACGATAACACCTTCGTCGGGCTGCTTTCCTTTTCCGTCCGCATGGAGAATTGCTAAGATGAGAGATGAAAACTCGTGTCCTCCAGGTATCGCGCGGAAGACCACCTCACCCTTTAAATGAGAGCCACTCACTGAAAAAGCCGGAGTCTCACTTTTTCTTAGTCCAGCTTCTTCGACTTTTATTTTATCCGATGCTGTCGCAACTTCATTTAACAACCCAAGAAGCTCCGAACGATCCGAGTGCTCGGACTGAAAAACATGTAAAGTGACTGGAGAATCTAAAGCTAGAAACACTTCTTTCAACTGAGAGAGAATATTTGGATCGAGCATATTTTAGATCTCCTTTATAAATTACACTGATTAACCCGCCCCTCGGGATGAGCGACAAGGGGCGGGTTAATCATGAACAGAGTAACTTTAGATTTTTCCGACGAGATCTAATCCTGGCTTTAGAGTCTTTTCGCCTGGACGCCATTTAGCGGGGCATACTTCACTTGGGTTTTTAGCAACAAACTGGGCGGCTTGAACCTTACGAAGGAGTTCATCAGCATTTCGACCAATTCCGTTGTCATTCACTTCAGCGATCTTAATCTGGCCTTCGGGATTAATTAAAAAAGTTCCTCTGTACGCCAGCCCTGCTTCTTCGATGTGAACACCGAAAGCGCGTGTAAGGGTTCCTGTAGGATCAGCAATCATAGGATATTTGATTTTCTTAATCGTTTCAGAGGTGTCGTGCCACGCCTTATGAGTGAAGTGGGTGTCAGTACTAACAGAGTAAATTTCGACTCCCATTTTTTGGAACTCGGAGTATTTATCTGCCATATCACCGAGCTCGGTTGGGCAAACGAAAGTGAAATCGGCGGGATAAAAGAAAAGAACTGACCATTTACCGCGGAGGTCGTCCTGGGTAACTGTTTTAAATTTATTGTCATGATAGGCCTGAACATTGAAATTTGGGACCTTAGTATTGATAAGTGTATTCATTAGAATTCTCCTTAATAAGACTATCGCTCGTTCCACGAATTTAATAAAATCGATAATGTTTATTAAGTAATAGATTAAATCTATGTAAAGAGTCAAAAACGTGTCGTTTCTAATCCTTGCCCTACAGACATCTATCCGTAAAATAGAGTAATGACTGGCCCTAAAATTATCCTAGCGTTCGGATTACTCGCGATTTGTATCTTCATGTCTCTTTCTGCACTCGGGGTGATCACCTTTGATGCTGCGAATGATTCATTGAAAAGAGTGCTACTCGTCATTGGAAGTGTCGGCGCGACGATTATCCTCATCTATATTTTGTTTTCGCTAGGCAAAGGAAAACCGTCTCTAGAAAAATCTGATTCTACTGAATCCAAAAACTCTGGCCCCAAGTTTTAATTTAAGAAGGAACTTTCTATGAATACGTTTTTATTGGTTTCTGTTGGATTGGTTCTTCTCGTTTTTGGGATGATGTTTCTAGGTCTTTATAATCGACTTGTTTCGATGAGAAACCAGGTCGAGCGGGCGTGGTCGAATATCGATGTCATTCTCCGCCAACGGTTCGATGAAATCCCCCAACTCATCCAGGTGATTGAACAGTATGCAGGATATGAGGCTGGGATCCTTAAAGACCTAGCGAATGCACGGACTCATTATGGTTCTGCACGATCAGTAGGCGATAAAATTAACGCTTCACAAGAAATGAGCCTCGCATTGCGTGGTATTATGGCGATCGGCGAAGCTTATCCAGAACTTAAAGCGAACCAAAATTTTACTCAGCTCCAAACCCGCATAAGCCAACTCGAAAGCAGCATTGCGGATCGTCGTGAATCCTATAACGAAATCGTGGCTAACTTTAATGCGCGGCTAGAACAGTTTCCAGATGTTCTTGCCGCGAACCTACTGGGCTATAAAAGGCAATCACTCTTCGAGGCTCTTCCCGCAGAGCGTGTCGCTCCGAACTTAAAAATGAACTTACCTAAAATGGGACACGGAGCTTAGATTTAAATGACTACCGATCAGGACGAATTAAAACTTACGGTCCAAATCGTGTGGGCGCTAGGAGCTGCTTTCGTATTTGGGTTCGCGTTGATATTTAAGGCAATAAAACGAAACGCTTCGGTAAAAAAGATTCAAGACACTCCAAAATCTAAAGTGGAGTCCGCTCCACAGGGTTACGTCGAGTTCGAAGGATTCGCATGGCCCAGCGAAAGTACTGTTCGTGGATGTTCTGGGGAAGAAGCGGTCTATTACGCCCTTAAAATCCAAAAAAAGGTGACCAAGTACGAAGGGAATAAACGACGTACCGAATGGGTTAAGCTATTCTCCCATTTTCACTCTGCCCCATTTTACGTAGTAGATGCTACCGGCCTAGCACTCATCGACATCGTAGATGGAGAAGTTGATCTTCCAGAAAAAAATAAACGTTCCTGGTACGATTTATCTCGAGATGAAAAGTTAAGGGTTTTAAAGATTGCTCATGGAAAAAAAATTCCAAGTTTTCCACCCTCTACCTTTCTTTTTGGAATATTTTCTGGATCTTACCGAATTATCGAAAAAGAAATTTTAGTGGGCAATCCCCTTTATGTTCATGGAGATTTTAGAACCACTGCTGCAGAACCGATTCGATTATCTGTACTAGGGCTAACAGAATTTTCAAACCGGGTTTTTAATCGAGAAGCTAGAAGTCTTAAAAACATAAGTAGTTTTTTAGATAAGAATAAGGACGGAGTCATCTCAGAAAAAGAAGCCGAATATGGATATCAATTTGCCGCAAAACAGGCCCGCTTAAAGGCAAAAGATATAAACGGCGAGACCGCTTTCCCAGTTCATGGAAAAATTGGCTCTTCGAGTGAGAATAAGCTTTTACTTGCCGATACCCACGAAAATCACTTGGTAAATAGAAAAGGTCGATTTATTTGGGTCCAAATCGCAGCTGGAATCGCCATTATTGCGGTCGCAACCTCTATTGCTGTTCCTAGAATATTTAGTTTAACACGAAATCCTGCTTCGATTATCCGATCGCGATAGCATACAGCGATAAGATTACTCGTAATCCAACGCTTCGACTATAGG
>JBGSHQ010000398.1:0-3017 GCA_041752095.1 Bdellovibrionia bacterium | reverse complement strand
CGATATTATTGGAAAAATCCTCCGTGATGCTGCTTGGGCCGTCTTCTTCGACATAGTCCAAGCGACCCGGCAGATAGGACATCCCGTCTCCTTCGCGTATCCATCCTGCTTCGTCAGCGTAATTACGGCGCAAATCGTGTGGAATTTGACGAAATACTTCATGAGCAAATTCGTGTGTGAGAATACGGGCGAGGTTAGCGTTACTGTCGAATGCGCGGTCGTAAATGACTATATATCCACTATCACCGGTAGCAGGATTTTTTTCGTACTGAGAAGATTTTTCCGCGCGGTAAATCGATTTTACCGAATCAGCCAAAATACTAGATGGAAGCTCCGCAAGCGCCTCGTATGCTCTTTCAAGTTCCTCCTCCGTCCAGTTTTTTACCTTTTCCCTTTTACCCCACGCAGGAAGAGCGACGCCATTCTTCAATCGATCCTTCCATTTCGCGTATGATGGCGGATTGTCCTGGCAATGCGCTGAAACGTCCGCAGCAGAAACATGAGTTCCATCCGCACGAAAATAAGCATTCCGATGATGTGCTTGCACCCAATGTTGTCCAAAGGGACAAGCCACGGTTACCTTCGGTTTAGTTTCGACCGCAATAGCCTCGGAAGAAAAATGAACAAGTAAGAAAGAAATCATTAAGAAATTCAATTTCATTTCGTGCATTCATAACTGATAGACTACAGAATTTTCAATCGGATAAACCCAAGACGAATCGCAATCCTTCCGAAAGTCCGTCAAACATAAACGTTTATAAGGAAAACCCTACCTAACCCCAGCCACATAAGCGATCCAAGCATGAGATGGATCGCCCTTCTCCATCGGTGCGTACTCACCTGTTCCGCTCCCACTTGAGTCTGTGGTCTCCCAGAAAACGTGGGACTTAGAGAATCCTGCTTCTTTTAAAATTTCACGGATTTCGCGGATACCGTAAATTCTCCAGTGGTAAATAAATGCATTCTCTAACCACTTCTTATTCGGCATCTGAAAGTGGATCGCGTAATCATTCAGTCCACTGATCGCATCGTGGTCGTCTTGCTCCCAGACATACTTCACTCGCCCCACTCCAGGCACGCGCACCATGCGCTCTTCTTCTAAGCCCTCTAACATTCCTTCGCCACCAGCCATCTCTAAAAAGAGTGCGCCCTTGGGTTTTAGACTTTTTAAAGCCGCGCGGAAATAATTCAGAAGCACTTCGCGCTCATGAAAAATAAAGAAACTAAAATTACAAGCCGCGATCAGATCGAACTTTTCATGCGTCGGAATCAGAACATTTTTCTGAACGAGCCTGATCCGTTCACTCTGACTCGGAAGTAACTCCGGCCGATGCATGCGTTCGAAATAATCTAAAGGCTCGGGGTCGAGGTCTAAGCCCACTGCCGTTCGCTTACGGTCCGACTTTACCCATTCCGTACTAATCCGAGAAGTTCCGCAGAAATCTTCGCGTAGGGAATACGCCTTCTTACCCGTCATCCAGAGGTAGTACCGAGGAAAGTGGCGTACATGCCACTCCGGACACTGCACGGACGCTTCGTATAGAATATATTTCAGATCCGACTTCGGTCGACCGGCTAAAAGCTTATCGATCGACGAAACAGCCCGAGATAATGACTTCGATTTACTCTTCTTTTTAGAGATGGGTTTTTTCTTCTTCATTTACGGCGACCAACTGGCCGAGCAGACAGTCTCAAAAACTCAGTTAAATTTTCCGATTTGGATAATCTGCTGTGGATCAATTCCTTCAGCCGCCATAATGCCGACCTTCTGGGCAACGCGACTTCCGAAGGACATAAACGCTACTGCGGTCGGGGAACCGGGTTGCGCGACCGTAATCGGTCGACCCGTATCCCCGCCTTCACGAATCGCAGGCACAATTGGGATCTGTGCGAGAAGTTCTGTATTAAACTTAGCCGCGAGGATTTTTCCGCCGCCTTCGCCGAAGATAAAATACTTCTTATCGCTATCGTCTGGCTTGAAGTAGCTCATGTTTTCAACAACGCCGATAATCGGGATGCGAACCTTATCGAACATTGCCCACGCCTTACGAACGTCCTGCATGGAAACTTCCTGAGGAGTCGAAACGAGAATCGCGCCCGTGATCGGAACGAGCTGCGCGAGCGAGAGCTGCACATCTCCGGTACCCGGAGGCATATCGACGATGAGATAATCGAGATTACCCCACTCGACCTGGTGGCAGAACTGGGACACGACTGAATGGAGCATCGGTCCACGCCAGACAAGCGGCTGTTCCGGATCGACTAAGAACCCCATCGACATCACTTTCACACCGTGAGCGACAGGGGGAACGAAAAATTCGCCCTTCGTCGGATGCTGCATAATTTTCGGCTGCTCGGTCACACCCATCATCGTCGGAATGTTCGGACCATAAACGTCAGTGTCCATGAGACCGACACGCGCGCCCTGAAGCGCTAGCGACATCGCGAGATTCACAGCGACTGTACTCTTACCCACTCCACCTTTACCGGAAGAAACCGCGATAATATTTGCGACACCTTCAATCGCAGCAACGCCGCCCTTTTTTGTGCCCGCATCTGGGCTATGGCTGACAGCGCGGTTTGCGCCACGAACTTTTGCGTCCATCTTAATCGCGACCGACTTCACACCTGGCACGCGTGTGATCGCTTCACGAACAGAAGATTCGATTTGGGCTTTTAATGGATGCGCAGGAGTCGTGAGAACGACTCTGAGAGAAACACTGCCATCGGGTTTCACATCGAGATCATGGACCATCTCGAGAGCGACTAAATCCTGTTTTAGATCAGGCTCCTTTACGGTTTTAAGCGCATTAAGGACAAGGGAAGGATCAAGAACAGAAGTGGTTTGTGCCATAGACTAGGGTTTATCAGAGGCGGCAGGGTGAAACAACAGACACAAGATCACTGACAGTAATTAAACGCGCCGCACTATATGTACTTAGATACCAAACAACCTTACTACCAAACCGAATCGGTGGCCTTAAGTCGATTCACCCAGAACCGGGTAGGGCCTTTAA
>JBGSHQ010000397.1:0-1577 GCA_041752095.1 Bdellovibrionia bacterium | reverse complement strand
TACGCGAAAGGAGGAAGTCCCATGAGATAAATGAGGTATCCAATAAGAATACTATCGATATTACTTTGGTGGGTCGGGACGAGGAGAATCGTACCGGTCGAAGCCAATTTCTTTAAGTGTTCAACCTCACCCTCGATCTTTAGCCGACTCCGGACGTCTTCCGTCATACCCCAAGGCAAAATACTCTTCACGCTAGCCGCGTTCAGAAGCCAATTAAATCCGTAAGGAAGAATCTTCGTGGCGAGCTGATAAACCCGGGGATCGAACTGTCCACCGATTTCATTCGCATAAATTTCAGCGACGTCGCGCAGGAGATCCCCGCGATCCGTCTTTACTGCCGACTGGAGAAGTTCTTTTTGGATTCCACCCCACAGAGCACGATCCTTTTTTAACCGCCCGCGGGTGAAAAGATTACCTCGTTCACGCGCCAGACGTTGTTTCTCTAAATAGAGTGCGGCCGTGAGTTCGGTTTCAATCTTAATTTTTGGAACTTCAGAAAGCGTGCTCGTAACGACTTGGTCGAGAATCCTTGGACGGATTTTCGAAAATTCCGTAAGTGGACTTGAAATCGGTAGTGAAGAACCAGTTTCCAAATCCACGTGCGTTTACTTTCTCCTGAGGAGTCAGATCACTGGAAAAAAAAGTGCGACCCGACCTTGCTTTAAATGAAGTTCGATCGAGGACGATCGGACTTCGTTACTGAGACCCTGTGACGATAAGGAAAGTATCCCATTCAGGACTGGAAACCGCAATCCACGGACCTTCACGCCACGCGCATCTCCGCCGAATGGAAATAGACTGACGGTGTCTGGGTGTCGAGATTTTGGCGGCGACTTATTCTTTTTTCTTAAAAACGAATCCCGAAGTGAGACGGCAGTCGAGCGCTTTAACTTCAGAGCACCGTTTTTAGCCGCGAGATAGAAAACCACTCCTCGCTCCCCGACGGATACGACGCGTGGAATCTTCTTACTCGCTTCGGAAAGATCAAGATGGACCGCAAACTCATGGTCCATACGCCCCCCCTGGAATCCGTAAGCATAAAGGGTTTTTGCACCCTGCTCGGTCGAGAAGGCGAGAGCATAAGCGAGGTCGCTGCGTTCTTTTACTTTCTTAAGCCTGATCGTCGGTGCACCCGAATACGTTCCATCGACTGAGAGACTGTCGAAATCTCCGATCGCAAATGAAATGGGAAGTCCAGCCGTCTCTAAAACTTCTGCCCCACGGTCCACTCCGATAAAAATCACACCTGCCGATTTTCTAAATTCGCTGTGTGCCCACGCGAGTAACTTTTCTGAGTCCGCAAGAGGACCCACGAGGACAAATACAAAGTCCGAAGGTAATTTTTTCATTTTTATCCTGATAGTTTTCTTAGCGCAGCTTCGAAGCCAGCGAGTTTAGACTGAAAAGCTTTAGCTTCGAGTTTCGTTTTTTCGATCAGCTCAGGCGGAGCTTTCGCAATAAAACTTTCTTTCGAAAGTTTACCCTCGACGTGCGCTAAATCATTCTTCGTCTTATCGATCTCTTTACGAAGTCGTTTCATTTCTTCTTCAACATCGACCAGACCTTCTAATGAAATA
>JBGSHQ010000396.1:0-3329 GCA_041752095.1 Bdellovibrionia bacterium | reverse complement strand
TGATGCAGCATTGATTGTGAACGTGAAGAACAGAACAGTCATTACGGCGATGGATAAGCAGAGCTTAAACGGTAATATTTTTACCAACATCGATGGAGCAGTGATTGTCTAAAGAAGTGTTAGGGAAATGAAGAATGGAATCGGTTCGTGGTTTACTGAACCCGAATCGAGGCTGCGAAGGAAATAAAAATTAAAGACAGTGATTGAGTGTGTAGACGAATTTAAGGATCAAGAGTTTTTAGGCTGGACCCAGTAGGGAAGTCTTTTTGAAGTTCCGATTGAACTTCATCCTCTTTAAATCCCAAATATTTCGAATACCCACGATTTTCTGTCTCCACAGGTTAACGCAAGGAGGCGTTCTCATGGGTATTCTTTCTTCAATGTACACGGGTGTTACAGGTCTCGCAGGTCAAGGTGAAGCTCTCGGTATTTACGGCGATAACATCGCTAACGCAAATACGACGGGTTTTAAAGTTTCTCGCCCAGAGTTTAGTGACGTTGTTGCTAAATCTCTTAAGGGTATTAGTGGTGGTAACCAGATTGGTCGTGGAACGAAGCTTTCCGCTGTTAACCCTATTTTTTCTCAGGGTTCACTCCTTCAGACTGAGTCGGTTACTGACTTAGCCATTCAGGGAGACGGAATGTTCGTCATCGAAGGTGTTGATGGTCGTGGATATACCCGCGCAGGTGCAATGCACTTCGATAAAGACGGTAACCTTATTAATGCCGATGGTTACAAGGTTCAGGGTTTCCAGGCTGATGACATGGGAAAGATCACGTCTAAGATGGGACCGATCGCTGTCGGTCGTACGGTTGTGGATGCGAAACCTTCTAAGGAAGTTCAGCTATTCATGAACCTTGATCTTCGTGCTTCGAATCTTCTTAAGTTCGATCCGAAAAATCCGGAACGGACTTCATCCTTCGCAACCGGCGTAACGGTTTATGACGGCGCGGGAACTCCACGAACAGTGACGACTTACTTTAATAAGACGGACGATGGTAAGTGGGAATGGCGTGCAATGTCGAAAGGCGAAGAAGTTCCAGGCGGTAAAAAAGGCGAGATGGTTGAACAAGCAAAAGGAACGCTCATTTTCGATACCGATGGAAAACTTCTCGAGCAGAAGATTGATAAAAACGCATTTAATTTTATTGGTTCGACGAAGCAAGACCAAGAAATTAAGTTTAACTTTGGTGATGATAAAAAGTCAGGCGGCGATGGTACGAAAGTCACTCAGTTCGGAACCAATTCGGAAGCGTATAAAACGCTTCAGGATGGATATACTGCTGGGACGATCTCCGGTCTTTCGTTTAACGATGATGGAATTCTTTCCGCTGTTTATTCCAACGGGGAATCGATGAACATCGCTCAGGTTGCTCTCGCGAAGTTCGAGAATCCTGAAGGTCTATTCAAAATGGGTAAAAACATGTTCCGTGATTCGAGGAACTCTGGCCAGGCAACGGTCGGTGCTCCACAAACCGGTGGACGGGGTCAGATCCTAGCGAAGACGCTCGAATCTTCGACTACGGATATTGCGACTGAGTTCATCAATTTAATGACGGCTCAGCGTAACTTCCAAGCGAACTCGAAAGTCATCAGCGCTTCCGACGATATGATGAAGGAAGTTCTGAACTTAAACCGTAATTAAACGCTCTAAATAATCTCGTGTAATCCTCATTTCCCTGAGGTTCGGGTCCCGTCTAGAAAATGACGGGACCCGATTCGAGATTCCGAGCTTGCTCCTCACCCCATTCGCAATGCACAATAGTGAATAGGACAAGGGAGGTTTCACCAGCTATGTCTGATGAAGCAAAAGCAGCCGAAGCTGCTCCCGCCTCGAGTGGAGGCGGAAATAAATTAGTAATGATACTCACGCTAGTGAACCTGATCGTATGTATCGGGATCGGTGGTGTCCTTTTCATTTCTCATAAAAAACAAAATGCGCAACCACAAGTGGGCGACATTCAGCCAAGTGCTGAACATGGCGCTGAACATGCCGAGAAAAAAGATGAACACGGTGGTGGTGGGCATGGTGAAGCGCCAGCTGAGGGTGGCCACGGCGAAGCTCCTGCAGCCGATGAGCATGGCGGCGGTGGACACGGAGCTGGTGGTCCAGCAAAAAAATCTGCAAAAGATTCTCGTACCCTTGCACTCGAGCAGTTTAGTGTAAATCTCGCAACTCCAGGTGGAACGGCTCAAAAATTTGTTCGCGTGAATATTGCTCTCGATCTTCCAACTGAAGACATCGAAAAAGAAGTTCAAGCAAAAATGCCACAAGTTCGAAATGCGATTATCGATTTATTTAATTCAAAACGTCCAAACGATTTAGTAAGCGCTGAGCAGCGCGAGTATCTCAAGGAAGAGATTCGAAATGCTCTCAATTCATTTATGAATAATGGAAAAGTGAAGGGTGTGTATTTTACTAATTTTGTGGTTACGGGATAATCCGTAATCAGTATTAAAGCCAAGGAAGGCTAAAATGAGTGGTGGACAAGTACTCAGTCAATCCGAAGTCGATGCGCTACTGAATGCAGTCAGCGAAGGTAAAGTCGATACCGCACCTCCCCCGGTAGCAGGTGATGGAGCTGCGCCCGTAGTTGGAAATGCGGGTTGGGTCGGTGGTATTCCTGACTCCGAGATCACACCTTATGATCTTACGAATCAAGACCGCGTCATTCGCGGCAGAATGCCGACGCTCGATATTATTTACGAACGTTTCATTCGTCTGTATCGAATCTCACTTTCGAATGCGCTTCGAAAATTTGCTTCGATCTCAATCATTTCAACCGATCTTTTAAAGTTCGGTGAATTCGTGAATACGTTACCGATCCCGAGCTGTATGTGCATAATGCGTTTTGAAGCGCTGAAGGGTCCGGCTCTTCTTGTGTTCGAGTCGAAACTTGCATATGCGCTGATCGATTCTTTTTTTGGAGGAACCGACCGGCCGTTCACAAAAATTGAAGGTAAGGAATTTACTCGGATCGAATTATCGCTCATGCAGAAGGTGATGGATCTTGCGATCAGTGACCTTGAGGAAGCATGGGCTCCAGTTCACGAGTCGAAAATTTCGTTTATCCGAACTGAAGTGAACCCACAGTTCGTCGGGGTTGTTCCGCCATCTGATGTGATTATCTCTACAACTTTCGAAGTAGAACTTGAGAACGCGACTGGAACGATTGCACTCGTGGTTCCTTATTCCACATTAGAGCCTATTAAAAGTAAGTTAAACGCTTCATTCCAAACTGAAGGGGATAAGTCCGATAAGGAATGGCTCCTGAAGATGACTGAACACATGAAGCAGGTTGAGGCGAATCTAAAAGTGAATCTTGGG
>JBGSHQ010000395.1:0-26416 GCA_041752095.1 Bdellovibrionia bacterium | reverse complement strand
CTTAGCTGACTTTGTAAAGGCACGTCGAACGGAAGAAGAAGCACTTCTTAATGCTGAAATTAAAATTTCCGAGGCTAAAGCTGAATTTGCTCGTGAACTTGAGAAATTAAAGTCGATCGCGCAACCTGAAATCACCGTGACACACGCACCTTCGCATTCGATTTCTTCATCATCTATGGGAATGGAAATGATTTCACCTGAAAGTCCTCGCACTCCCACTCCTCCGCCGTTTCGTGGTCCTAAGACAGATGTTGCTGCTGCCGCACCGATATTTTCGTATCCGAAACCGCCCGCTTTTCTTTTGAAAAACTCAGCTCAAGAAAAACCAGTTAAACCCCAAAAGGCTCTAGAATCTACGCAGACCAAAAATTCGAAGTTTGCTCATCTTGCAATTTGGATCGCTGCAAGCCTCGCAATCGCATCGGGGGCTTACCTCTTCATCCAAGGACGAAAAGCTCTTTCGAATTCTGAAGCCACTGTAAAAAATTCAACTGCAGATCATATCCTTTCGAATTCAAGTTCCACCACTCGCAGTATTGGGATTGTTCGAGTTCCGCGCGCAGTGATTCGTTCGTTGCCTTCAATTTCTGGAACTGCACTGAGCACCCTAGATCAGTCACAGCCTCTAAATGTTTTCGAAGAAAAAGATGGATGGATTCGCGTTGAGAGCCCAAAAATTAAAACCAACTCGAATTCAGCATGGGTCCGTACGGATCTTATTACCCGAGTCCCTAACTGATATTATTTCTGAAATTTAAAATCGATCATCGAGCGTATGCCTGGCTGGAACTTCTTCCAGTAAAAATCAGCAGCCCTTGGACTCGCTGAAGGAAGTTCGAGAGTAATCGTGGGGATCCCCTTATCAATCCCTGCGTAATTTCCGAGCGATCCAGGAAAAAAACCGGTCGACTTCGCTTTTAGACGATTTCGAAGCTGGTAGCATGCATGAACATACTCTTTTGGAAACCGATCGAGAGTTAAACTGTTCGGGCCATCGTAATCGGTCACGTTTAATGGCGCGTGGATCGAAAGAATTTTAGAGGGTTTAAATTTTTCGATCATCTCGATTTGAAACTTCGTTTCAGATTCGGAAGACGGTTCATCACCAGGAAAACGACGGGGATTTTTTTTCAGTTTCGATTCCCATTCTTTTAATGCTTTCGCGCGCCAGAGTGGCGTATCGAAATTTCGATTCAAATCGACTCCGCGTGAGTTCACTCGAATCGGGGGCTTTCGGAAGTGACCGTCGGGATTTAAGAGGGGCGCAATGATCACATGAGCATTCTTTAAAAGAAGCTCATGCTCTCGCATGTAGTGAACGAGCTTGAAACCGACATAGAGCGGAGTAATTTCGTCGGGATGAACCATAGAAAAAATGAGCGTTTTATTCGGATTCGTGGGTTCACCGAACTCCGCATAAATCAGAGGTCTTCCTTCTTCTGAAAGTCGCTCGGCATGCCAGTGAATCCCTTCACAGGTTTTTAATTTCCATTGATAAGCCTGAATTGAAGAATCGAGTTTTTCACATAATTCAGGAATCTGGGCACTGAAGTCACTGGGTGAGGCTTCGGTGTTAGGACTAGTCTGACCTTTAGGCGCATCAGGGGAAGCAAACACTCCGGCCTTTTCACAAGAGGAAAATCCAAAACTCATTCCTAGGAGTAAAATAAAAAGTTGAAACCTCATGAGATCGACGTCCCTGGTTTATTTTTATGTTTTGCCTTCCACCATTTAAAAATTATAAATGCGACACAACCCAGTACAAAAAATACGATCCCGTGTTCAACCTTTTTAATCCACCGAACGACGAGATCGAGTTCATCTCCAAAATAATAAACTGCACCTACTAAAAGGGGCACACTCACTAATGCAGCTAAACCGTCCATTATAAAAAAACGTAAAAATGGAACATGAAGAAGTCCCGAGGTAAAAAAGATCGGTGCCCTTAGACCGGGCATGAACCGTGCAGCAAAGAGCATCCTCCTTGATCCCTTTTCGTTTAGTTTTTTCGAAGCAAACTGGATTCGTTCATCAGGGAGTAAACGATGAAAAAAAGGTTTCTTTAAGATTTTACGTCCAAACTTATGACCGAGAAACCACATCGCTGAATCGCCCAGCATCACTCCAGCGAAACAAACGCCGATCATCGATCCTAAATCACAAACTCCGTAATAGGCGAGGAGTCCACCCGCAAAAAGGGTTATGTCCTCAGGAATGGGTAGTCCGAACCCGCAGAGGATCAGAATGCCAAAGACGATCAGGTAAGGCGTAGGTCCGTAAAAATTCAAAAGAAAGTCGACTAAGGCATCCATCGGGTTACCCGAGCCTAACGAACTGGTTCAGAATTCTCAACGCGACTTTTTCTCAAGCGGATGCGCAGAGCGGTATTCTTCAACCACCCCCCCGAGGTCGACATGGGTGTACCTCTGCGTAGTCGCTAGCTGGGCATGGCCGAGAAGCTCCTGAATACCACGGAGGTCGGCGCCTGCCGCAAGCAAATGCGTCGCAAAACTATGTCGAAGACCATGGGGCGAAATCAGCCTACTTGCCGCAATTCGAACCAACTGTTTCGCAAGCATTCGGGCCACACTTCGGGCTGTCATCCGGCCCCCACGAAAATTTATAAATAGCGGGGACCGCGGGCTGAGAGCGATTCGATCAGCGAGCATCTCAGTGATTGCATCGGCCGCGGGTTTCCCAACTGGAATTGTCCGCTCCTTAGAACCTTTTCCTAAAACTTTTACCCAACCTTTTTCGAGATCAACTGCTCCTACATCGAGCCCGACGGCTTCACTCACTCGTAAACCAGAGCCATAAATCAGCTCTAAAATCGCCCGGTCGCGTCTCCCGAGAACCGTGGATAAATCGGGCGCTTCTATGAGTTCTTTTGCCTCTTCGATCATTAAAAATCGGGGGAGTGATTTTTTTATTTTCGGTGACGGGACTAATCCACCGATATCGCGAGTCGTCCACCCCTCACTTCGACAAAACTTTAGAAAACTTCGGATCGCTGAAAGCTTTCGGCAGAGACTGGTTTTTTCGTGAGTCTCCATTCGTTTCGCAAGATAAGACCTGAGATGAAGAGGTTTGAGGCGTTCGTCGATTTGATTGAGAGAAGAAAACCCCATTTCAGCCATTCCCTGGGCCCACTCTCGAAGATCAATTCCATAGGCGCGAAGGGTATGGGGAGATGATTTCCTTTGAATTTCAAGGACTTCGAGAAATTTCGTGATTGCGGACTCCATCCCTTGGGGCTTCACTTCTCCTATTATGCTATAGGTTGGGCGCTATGAAGACGAAAATCCATATCGTGGGTAGTGGACTCGCAGGGAGCGAAGCCGCCTGGTATTTAGCCCACCAAGCAGAGCGCGCAAATCTTGAGATTCACCTCTATGAAATGCGTCCCATTCGAATGACGGAAGCGCATAAGACCGATCGATGTGCAGAGCTCGTCTGCTCGAATTCTTTCAAGACCACCAACCCGCTTTCCGCACCCGGAATGATGAAAGCCGAAATGGCCGCGATGGGATCACTTTCGCTTGAAGGTGCAAAGGTCGCCGGGGTTCCAGCTGGAGAAGCCCTAGCTGTAGACCGTGATGTCTTCGCTGAATTCATGACAAAAAAAATTTCGTCTCATCCCTCGATCACTCGACACGTCGAAGAAGTGGTTAAACCTTTCGAAGATGGAATTACCCTTTTCGCTACTGGACCCCTCACTTCCGAGCCCCTTGCTCAGTGGATCTTAAAAGCAACGAATGACCAGGACCTCTACTTCTATGATGCGATTGCGCCGATTGTGGATGCCGCTTCGATCGACATGAGTCGCGCCTTTCTCGCGAATCGTTACGGTAAGGGTGGCGAAGAAGCGTATTTAAACTGCCCACTCACTGAAGAAGAATATAATGCTTTTCTCGATGCCGTGATTGCGGGAGAAAAAGTTCCACCGAAAAATTTTGAAAAAGAAATTCTTTTCCAAGGCTGCCAACCAATCGAATCGATCGCAGCTACCGGTCGTGACACCCTTCGCTTTGGCCCGATGAAACCCGTAGGTCTCACTGACCCTATCACCGGGAAACGCCCCTATGCCTGCGTTCAGCTTCGAGCAGAAAATGCTTCGAAGACCGCGTATAATTTAGTCGGCTTCCAAACGAAGTTAAAATACGGCGAACAAGCAAAAATTTTTAGAATGATTCCTGCACTTGCGAACGCCGAATTTCTTCGTCTGGGATCGATTCACCGAAATACTTACGTCTGTGGACCTCGAGCACTCAGAGCCGATCTCTCACTTCGAGGGCATCCGAAAGTTTATCTCGCAGGCCAGATTACCGGGGTCGAAGGTTATCTCGAAAGCGCAGCTTCGGGCATGATGGCGGCCCACTTTATTTTAGACCGAGTTCTCAGTCGCCCGATGAGCGTTCCTCCACCGAATACAGCGATCGGAGCCCTTCTTCGCTACGTCACCGGTTCGGACCCAAAAACGTACCAACCGATTAATGCTTGCTTCGCCATTTATGATCCAGCCGTTTATGAAGGAGCCTTAGGACTTCGAAAAGACGACCTCCGAAAACTCATGGCTGAACAGTCGATCGTAAATTTTAAGAACTGGTATGCGGTCTAAACTCGGACCTTTTCTCGTTGGATTCGCAGCACTGCTCTGGGCGTGTGACTCCGTGGTTCGTTATCCGCTTGTGAAACTTGGATTTAATTCCACGCTCATTGTTTTTTTTGATCACTGCCTTGGAGTCGTCCTTCTGTCCCCCTATCTCTTATTCCGTTACGGAAAGTCGGCTTTTAAAATTTCTCCGGCACAGTGGACCGGCCTTTTTGTCATCGGTGCCGGGGGATCGGCGCTCGCTACCGTTTTTTTCACAGCAAGCTTTCGTTACGTAAATCCTTCCGTTGCTGTTCTTCTCCAGAAACTCCAACCCATTCTCGTCGTCGGACTATCGATGCTCTTCTTAGGTGAACGACCTAAAAAAGGTTTTTACCTGTGGGCAGGCCTAGCGTGCGCATCGGGGTTTTTCGTTAGCTTTCCTGACGGAGGGGGAATCTTCCACCCTGGTGTTTCACTCATCTCACGTGGGACCGTTTACGCCCTCGCAGCAGCCGCACTCTGGGGGCTTTCGACTGTCATCGGAAAAGGAGTTTTAAAAAAAGTTCCTCCCCTAGTCGTGACCTATTGGCGTTTTGTTTTCGGTCTCATTACTTTGGGTTCGATGCTTTTATTTTCAGGTACAGAACTGACGATCCCTGCTGGAGTCACACTCCTCGATCCATTCGTCGTGAAATCTTTTCTTTTTCTCGCGCTGGTCCCCGGTCTCACTGGGCTTGTTCTCTATTATCAGGGGATGCGTAGAACTCCTGCGAGCACGACCACCTTCATGGAACTCCTCTTTCCAATAGGTACAGTATTGATCAATACCTTTTTCTTAGGCATTCCACTCGGAACGACTCAGCTGATCGCTGCCTGTGTTTTACTTTTCGCCGTGACCCGAATTTCGCTCTCTCAGCGTTAACGAATTCGTTTTACGAGAACATCCATATCCGAGCCGTCGTCGTAATATTTTTTAACCGAATGCTGAAGGTTGAAACCTAAGGCTAAATAAAATGCGACGCCCGAGATATTATTCTGCGGAACATTTACCGTGACCGCGACACAGCCTAACTCAGTCGCTTCTTCGATCACCTTCGCCACGAGTGAGTGCTCTACACTCTCATCACGGAAATTTTTGCCTACTGAAAGTGAAAGGATTTCAAAATAACGCGACCCTTCGCTTTCCTTGTTTTTCCAGCAAATGAAACCGTAAAGGTTCGTGGCCGATTCCTCATCATGCACAACGCGAATATTAAATACGGGACTGTTTCCTTGGCCTTCAAGAAGCCATTTCATTTGTTCCATTGGAACTGCCGTATTCCCTAGGCATTCAAGGTCAATCTGTCGAATTTGGGCTAAGTCATCGGGTTTCGCGATTCGAATGGAGTGGTTTACCGGCATGTTTTTCCTATACCCCTAAGATCTCGGCTTTTCAGCTTTCCTTTCATAACGGAGGCCCCTAGAATTATAAACGAATGACCCAGTTTACCCGCCGAATCCTGCTCATCAATAAACCGTTTCAGATCCGCTTCGCCGTGTACGTTTGTTCATGGTTATTTGTGCTAAGCGTTATCTACCCAATGTTGGTTTCTCAGCTCTACGACTGGTTCTTTAAATATGTATCAGCTGATCCTAATGGCCCGATGATTCCATTCATCCAGAAGTCGCGCCAGGACATGCTCTTCTGGTTAGGGCTCATGCAGGTTTGTTTTATGCTGATGACTTTTCTCATGAGTCTTTTCATGAGTCACCGGATTGCGGGCCCGCTTTATAAACTCAGCAAGTCGATGAATGGACTTCGCAACGGCAACCTCGCTAAAATTACTTTTCGAAAGAACGACCATTTTCAAGAACTCGCCCAGGATTATAATTTCATGGTCGAATCTGCTGCCGATCAAATCTCCGCATCGAAGGCTCACCTCGATCGTGCACTCGCTTCTGCGACTGACGAAGGGACGCGAAAAGAAATCGAAGGCGCAAAAAAAGCGCTCGATTACTTTCACGCCTAACTCCTTCCATGTCGAAAATTCGATTTCGCCCTCACCACTTCCTCTGCACTGTCGGCTTCGAGGGTAAGGGCTATAGTGAAAGCTTCGTCGAAAATTTTACATCCATTGCAAACCGCCTCCGTAATTCCTCTGACGGAGACGACATTAAAATCACCGTCATTGAAGAGGCGACCGATTCGATCTGCGCTCCATGTCCGAATCGAAAAGAAAATCAGTGTGAAACTGAAGTTAAAATTCGGAAGCTCGATACCGCTCATGCTAAAATATTAGAGTTGCACTCAGGAGACACTCTCAGCTGGGGTGAGGCTAAAAATAGGATACGTGAGAAAATGACTTTAGAAAAATTTCACGATGCGTGCGCACCCTGTTCTTGGAAGCGCGCAGGAATTTGCGAAACGGCGCTGAAGCGACTAAAGGGGTTGGCTTCTGTTTTAATCGTTTTTAGTTTTTTATTTTCAGCGAATGATTCTTTTGCAAAAAAAAACCGAACACCCGCAACGACTTTAACAGCAGCCGAAAGCCTTCGCCTAGGAATCACCGGAAAAATGAAGGCCCCGAAAGCTGCGAAAGCGCTCGAAAAAGCTTCGGCGCTTTTGGATAAAGAAAAATGGAGTGAAGCAATCGTCGCAGCCTCTCCAGCAGAAAAAGATGGAGAGTTTTCAGACCATGCTCTGGCGATTAAAGGGCTAGCCTCCCAGCGCGAAGCCGAGCACCTGATCGATGAAGATAAAAAAATCGATTGGAAAAAGATCGAGTCGCTTTCGACCCGCTCGATTGAAGCATGGACTCGGATTCTGGAAAGCCACCTTTATTCTCCGTGGTGGGGAACATCCGCCAAAGAAATTGGAAAATCGGAACTGAATTCCGCTCTTGCCCATGGATTTTTAAAGCAGAATAGCCAATCGAGTAAACTTTTTGAAAAAGCGTTTCAGCGCCTTCAACTTGAGAATGGTTTAAATTTAATTCGACCCCATCATGTAAAAAAATACGGCGAGCTTTGCTTGAAAAAAGAGACCGAGATTTGTACTGCTTGGATCATTCGGCTGAGTAACCTCTACTCGAAAAATAGCGCCGAATCTAAAGTGCTTGCAAACCTCTACCCTGACGTTGTCGAGCGAGCGAAACCTTTTTTTGCAAACTCAAAAATTACCACCGGCTATAAACAGAAAGATGCGGATGAAGTTGCGTTTGATGCTGCTTACCCACTCGTCGTAGAAGAAAATTTTGGTGACGCGGTTGACGCTTTCAAAAAGTTTTTAGAAGAATTTCCAAGATCGACCTACCGTTACCGAGCTCGGTATTGGCTCGCGTACGCTCTTGAAAAAAAGAAAGGCCCTGAAGAGGCTAAGATGCACTACGAGCAGCTCGTTCGTGAAACACCTTTAACGATTTACGGACTGCTTTCGATGTTTGCCTTAAAGCAAGAACCTGAAGGTCGATTTAAAGGAAATGCGCCTGCGTTTATTGACCACGATGATGAACAAACTCCGATCGAAGCCGCACGACTCATTCGAGCTAAAAAACTTCTCGCTGCTAAAGCGGATAAGCTTGCAGCACTGGATATTAAATCGATTAAGTCTCGGGATAGCGCCCCCGGTCCTTATCTGCTTTGGCTCGCCAGTTTCGCAGCAAGCTCGGGCTCACACCTCACCGCTTTCTCTATTTTATCCGAGCTCATCTCAAGAATGGATGAAAGTATTTATACGACCGACGGACTGGATCTTGTTTTTCCCGTGGTCGAATGGCCGATCATAGAAAAAACGGCGACTGCGGCTGGAATCGACCCTATCCTTATCCTCTCCCTCATTAAGCAAGAAAGTGCTTTTGAGCGAGATGCTTCGAGCAGTGTTGGAGCGAGTGGATACATGCAACTCATGCCATTCACTGCTTCCGATGTAGAACCCGATGTCGAAAGACGTGAACTCATCGATGCTGAGACGAACATCCGCATTGGTTCGAAATATTTAAAAAAACTCATCGATCGCTACAAAGGGAATATCGCGCTTGCGCTCTCGGGCTATAATGCGGGTCCGACTGCAACGGATCGCTGGATACGTGAAGGTCGTGCCGCTCGTTCTTTTATGGAATACGTCGAACAGATTCCCTATAAGGAAACCCGTGACTACGTCGCAACGATTTACCGAAACTATGTCTGGTATCAATTCAGACTCAAGGGTACACGCGTGAATGCTCCAGATCTCTTTTGGCCGAGTCCAGTCCCACCTGGGAAGAATGCACCTCTCGAAAAGACAATTGACGCGCCGTAGGCTTGCCATTTTTGACTCGCACTGAGATGACTCCTACCTAGAAAACTGGGGAGATATTTCATGCTATTTACCACGATCCGTTCTGTCCTTTTCATTGGCCTTCTTGCTTCATCCACTGCATTCGCAAGTCATCCTGCTAAAAAGCATAATCATGAAAGCCACCTCTGGAGCGCGGACGCAGGGGCATACGAGAGTTTTCGAACAGGCTCCACCTGGCCATCGGGTAAACAAGAGCCAACGCCAGAACCGAATCCAAATCCACCGACTCCTCGATCCTCCACGATCGATGTAAAATATCTCGTCGACTCACTCGTCATTCTTTCTGGCGAAAAAGATCCTGTTCTTTCTAACCGCGGAAATAAAGCGGGTCGTGCGGCTGCTCGTAAATTTTTACGAGATGAGTTTGAATCTTTTGGTTTCTCTGTCTCAGAGCAAAACTACGGCTCTGGAGTAAACCTCATTGCGGAAAAGCAGGGAAGCTCAGGAAAAGTACTCATCGTTTCTGCTCATTATGATTCCGTAAATAATGCAGGTGCTGACGATGACGGAACTGGAGTGGTCGCTATGCTCGCAACCGCGAAACTGATTGCCGGAAAACCTTTAAAGCACACCGTTCGATTCGTTGCTTTCGATGAAGAAGAACTCGGTCTTATCGGAAGTGCTGCTTACGCAAAGTCGATCGTCGCTAAAGGTGAAAAAGGGGCAATCTTAGGCGATGTTCACATGGAAATGATGGGATATAATGCTCGCGGCGATGGAAAATTTCATGTCATCACGTGTGACCGCCCAGACTCCCAGTTCATGGCCGATGCGTTCGCACGGGTTGTGACTCGTTTAAACTCGGGCCTTACGATTACTCGAGCCTGCACGGACCGAAGCGACCACTCAAGCTTCTGGAAACAAAATATTCCAGCGCTAGTGATGTCGGAGAACTTCTTCGGTGGAGATTCGAACCCTTGCTATCATAAGAAATGCGATAAGATGGACCAGATGCACCTCTCCTATTTCGAGCGAGTTGCGGAAGCGTCGGCAAATCTTGTTGCGACTCTCGTTCTTTAGTTGCCTATCTATTTGAAAATATAGACTTTTATATATTTAATTGACCATGTGCGTTATGAATGGTAAGTCCTCGCTCGGTTCAATTATCCCGGGGGGATTCTTATGCGGCTACTTTCATCCATGCTCATGCTAATTTCACTTTCTGCAAATGCGGAACTCAGTGGGACGGCATCCCTCAACTGCTCTGGAATTCTTGTGCGAATGAAACGAGGAGTAAATCAGCATGCCGTCCTGCTCACGAATGGTCATTGCGCTCAGAAAAATTTTATTGATCCAGGTACTGCAAAAATAAATGTCTCGTATGACCGTAGCCCCATCTTTATTCACTTTGGGGCGAATGGGTCAGGGCGCGTAACTCCACTGAGAGTGCTTTACGCAACCATGACCGGTACGGACATCGGACTGATCGAACTTCGAGAGACTTACCGCTCCCTCGAATCAAAAGGTGCGACTGTTTACGATCTTTCCGATAGTGCATCCGATTCGAAAGATAAAACTCCTGTCGAGATCATTGCTGGACATCCGAAACAAAAACAAACCTGCCGAATTTCTTACTCAGTCGAAACTTTGGTTGATGATGAATGGACGTATAAAAATGCCCTCGCATTAGAAGACCCATGCCCAGTTGCAGGAGGGTGGTTTGGCGCACCCCTTATCGATCCAACGACTAAAAAAATCGTCGGCCTTCTCAGTTCAGTCAACGTTAAGGGCGGACTCTGCACACTGGATAACCCTTGTGAGGTCCTTTCAGGTGGAGAGCGACTCGCTTTCCGCGGACGCGCCTACGCCCAGAGAACAAGCGACATTCTTGGGTGCATTAATAGAAACGGCGATGTCGATCTCACAATCACGGGATGTAAACTTACGCCGGTAAAATAGTGATGAAAAATTCAAGTCGAAACCCTCTCATCATTTTATTTACACTCGTGTCGGTAACGTCGCTTGCCGATTCACATCGTCCAGCGACGAATGAAGAACTCAACGGGATGGTAAAAATCGGTGGATGTTCAGCATCGCTCATCACGATCGGTCGTTCAGTACGATCAGCCGCATCCGCCTTATCTGCAGGTCACTGCCCAAGCTATCCCTTATTCTATAAACCCGGTGAAGCTGAAGCGGGAAAAAAGAATCTATCTGATTCACCCGCAAAAGTATTTCCACCGAGTCGCAGAAATACTTCGCCACTCGATATCCCGCTCGATCAGCTTTATTACGCCACAATGACCAACTCCGATGTCGCGATTTACGACCTGAGCGAAAGCGAACGAAAGATTAAATTCCGTGGTTTAAAAACTTTTACCCTAGCCGATTCACTCCCCAAACCAGGGGATAAACTGACGATTACTTCCGGTTACTGGCGCGAGACCCAAACCTGCGAAGTCGAATCCATTCTTGCTGATAATAGTGAAGAAGAAGCTGTAATCGGAATGCCGATGGAGAGCGATCCACGTGCCATCCCACACTCTTTTCATCATTCCATTCTTTTTAAGGATTCCTGTTATGGAAGAAATGGATGGTCAGGATCTTCTGTTATCGACCCTAAAACAAACCAGATTTATGGGGTCGTCAGCCGTCTTTACGAAACCCAAAGGGATGCCTCACTCACGAGGTTTGCTGAATTTATTAGGCGAAAGTGGAATCCCTTTAATCCAGAAGTGGAAACTCCGGTTCGTGTCGTCGCATCGAACGTTACCGATTTAGTCGACTGTCTCGAAAAAGATGGATCGCTAAACTTTAGACGACCCGGGTGTGTTTTACCGATACCAAATCACTAAACGTTAAATCGGAAGTGCATGATGTCGCCGTCTTTAACGACGTAATCCTTACCTTCGACTCGAAGAGCACCGGCATCTTTAACTTTTGCCTCTGTTCGGTGCTTCATTAAATCATCATAGTGATAAACTTCAGCGCGGATAAATCCCTTTTCGAAGTCGGTATGGATCACACCCGCACACTGTGGTGCCTTCCATCCTTTTTCAAAAGTCCAAGCACGCACCTCGACTTCACCCGCGGTGAAATAGGTCTGAAGTCCTAAAAGCTGATATCCCACGCGAACGACGCGTGCGAGTCCGGGTTCTTCCATTCCGAGATCCTTTAAGAAGGCTGCTTTATCTCCTGCATCGAGCTCCGCAATTTCGGATTCGATTTTTCCGCAAATCGGAACGACGGGACTTCCTTCCTTTTTAGCGTGTTCCATCACGATCTGAAGGAGTGCATTCTTCGATGGATCGGCTGCGTCCTGCTCATCGACGTTTGCGATGTACATTACTTTTTTAGCAGTGATGAGGTTATAATCTTTAATGAGTTCGAGCTGCTCTTCGGAGAGTCCGGCAGCACGCGCCGGTTTTCCAGCATCGAGAATCGGTTTCACGATTTCGAGAACTCCAAGAACTGCTGCTGCACGCTTATCGGTTCCTGAGCGAGCCGTTTTCTGAAGTTGCGTGTACTTTTTATTAATCGATTCGAGATCGGCAAGGATGAGCTCTAGATCGATGACCTCGATATCGCGAACCGGATTCACAGATCCATCGACGTGAATGACGTTTGGGTCCTGAAAGCAGCGAACAACGTGGGCAATGGCGTTCGTTTCTCGGATGTGACCTAAAAATTGATTACCGAGTCCCTCACCCTTCGATGCTCCCTTAACGAGTCCTGCGATATCAACAAACGTCATTTCAGTCGGAATGAGTTTTTGGGGTGGAATGCATTCAGCAATCGCTTTAAGGCGCGGGTCAGGGACCTTAACGACTCCGGTATTCGGTTCGATCGTACAGAAGGGATAATTTGCAGCTTCAGCCTTCGCTGATGTTACCGCATTAAAAATGGTCGACTTACCGACGTTTGGGAGCCCAACAATTCCGCACTTAAAACCCATATTTTATTCCTCTTTCGATTCTTTTGAAGTCTTTTGATTAAAATTGTTCATCGCTTTTTTTAAGTCGCCCTGAATCACTAATACTACCGCATCTCGTACACGATCGAATAACGGATCTAACTGATCGCACTCCGACTGCGAAAACTGAGAGAGCACCCAGTCGGCGACATCCATCTGGGGAATATAATCACGTGAGTGCCCGATACCGATACGCACACGGTGGTACTCATTTTTTCCGATCGATTCGTCGATCGATTTAAGTCCGTTATGCCCACCATTTCCGCCGCCCGTTTTAATTTTTAACGTAGCGGGGGCGAGATCAAGTTCGTCATGAATGACGATAAGATCCGAGGTCTCACACTTATAAAACTGCATAAGTGGAGCAACCGCTCGACCAGAGAGATTCATAAATGTCTGGGGTTTCACGAGAAGAACTTTTTCTCCCGTCACCGTTGCAGTCCAGACCTCAGCTTGATTCTGGGACTTAGGTCCCACAGCCTTCCAATCATCGATCATTCGATCGAGCGCAAGCCATCCGACATTATGCCGGGTGGTTTCGTACTTTGATCCAGGATTTCCAAGTCCAACAATGATTTTCACGCGCTTGATCTTCGCCTACTAAATAAACAGCTGCGAGACGCTGTCGTAGTTATGAACACGGTGAATCGCTTCAGCGAGAATATCTGCAACCGAGAGTTGTACGATTTTTTTAGACTGAGAGGCTGCATCTGAAAGTGGAATCGTATCGGTGACTATCACTTGACGAATCGGAGAAGCATTAATCCGGTCTACTGCCGGACCCGATAAAACCCCGTGAGTAGCGGCTGCATAAACTTCGAGGCCACCGTGAGAAAGAATCGCATTCACTCCTTCGATGAGTGTGCCTGCTGTATCGATCATATCGTCTACGATGATCGCAGTCTTTCCGCTCACTTCTCCGATGATGTTCATTGCCTTCGCAACATTCGCTCCTGTTCGACGCTTATCGATCATTGCGACTCCGCATTCGAGGCGTTTCGCATAAGCGCGCGCGCGCTCAACCCCTCCAGCGTCCGGTGATACGATCACCGTTTTAGCGGGATCGAGATTCATCGTTTTTAAGTGCGAGAGAATCACGGGTGCGGAAAATAAGTTATCCACGGGGATATTGAAAAAGCCCTGAATCTGACCAGCATGGAGATCCATCGTCATCACGCGAGTTGCGCCTGCACTCGTCAGAAGATCGGCGACGAGTTTTGCAGAGATCGGAGTGCGGGGTTGGACCTTACGGTCTTGTCGCGCGTAACCGTAGTAAGGAATAACTGCTGTGATTTCTTTTGCGGAAGCGCGCTTCAGAGCATCGATGATCACGAGGAGCTCCATGAGATTATCGTTCACCGGGCGGCACGTACTCTGCACGACGTAACAGTCGCGGCCGCGAACGTTCTCGCCCACTTCGACGAAAACTTCGGCATCGGAGAAGCGGCGGATGTCCATTTTAGCGACCGGTTTTGAGAGCCGCTCACAAATTTTTTCAGTGAGGGGGCGGTTAGCATTCCCAGAAAGGATGACCCAGTCGCGAAGTCTCATGGAGGAGAACTACCGAAAAACTGAAGGATTTCCAAGGACTGAGACGAGCGGAGAGAGATTTAAACGATAAAATTGACGCAACGCACTCAGTATTGTACTAAGACCTCATGAAATCAAGTGCTTATACCCTCACCCTCCTCGTGCTTCTCGCCACCCATTCCTCGCTAGCTGCGTACTCGATCGGTAATGATTTCGAGATTTCACCTCCACCCGGGCCGGGATCCGCAAAATACAAACAGGATTTTACTGAACTTCATCAGTGGCAGAACAGCCGTTCACGTGAAGATTGCGAGATCGCAGATACCCAATCCCGAATGGACTTGAATAGTTTTTTTGGACCGATGACAGGAATTCTCGCCTCTTCGGAAATGAATGCAGTTCGAGCGATTCTCACTGAAGTAAAAGCAACTGTATCGAAAACGGTTGATCCGTTTAAAGAAGATTACGCGAGGCCAAGGCCCTATAATGTTGATTCCACTTTAAAGCCCTGCATCTATAAGCCGGGTGGCGAACGCGCGTATCCAAGTGGCCATGCGGCGATGGGGATCACGCTCAGCAGAGTTCTCGTAGAACTCTTTCCAGAAAAGAAAGAGATGCTCCTCGAACAGGGAATACAGATCGGAATGAACCGAGTGCTCGGCGGGGTTCACCACCCGAGTGATGTAAAAGCGGGTCAAAATCTTGGCGATGATATTTTTCTAGCTCTAAAACGAAACGCCAAATTTAAGACGGATCTTGCAGAAGCCAAGTCGCATCTTCGCTAGGATCTACTATATCCCTTTATAGTGCCTCACGTCGTCCAAATCCATCGGCTGCTAAACAATTTCCGCAGATTCTAATCTAGGTATTTAGGTTTACACAGGAAATCCCGATATCTCCTGTATGGAATGGACTATTCTCTTATCTAAAATTAAACCGCGACCAAAAATAAACCAAATTTCGTCGTCTATTTTTATACTCGGAATTGTTTTTTTGAGTTCGTGCGCGAGTAACACACTCCTCATCGAAAGTGATCCGATCGGTGCAGACATCATCATCGTGACTGCTGGAAACGTAAAACAAAAACTCGGCCAAACGCCGATGAATATTACGACAACACAGCTCCCCATTCTTTTTTCCAGTGAATCCCAAATCCAAGTAACGAAAGACGGATATCGAAGCGAAAGCTTTTTACTTCCACCCCAAAGCGCCGGAACGATTGGTCGAATTCAAGCAAAACTCACAGAGGATACGGTATCGAAAACCTGTCAGGATTCTTCTAACGCAATCGTCGACACGACGGATGCCGTCGCGCAGGTACAGCGACTGATCTATAAGAAGAATTACTTCGAAGCAGAACGAGCACTATCAGGCTATACGGTGAAATACTCCACCATTCCTGCCTTTCACAGCTTACTCGGAAACGTTTTTTATCTCGAAAAGAATCTCGAAAAGGCACTCGAATCCTACACGAGGGCTGCCGCTTTACAGCCACAGAACCAAGAAACCGCACGGATGATCCAGAAGATTAAAGAAATCCGCGGAATGGGAAGGAACTAGGGGACGACTATGTATTTTTTAATCGGACTTGGAGTTTCTTTCATATCGATCGTATGGTCGATTATTCACCTTCGGCAGAGTGCGACGAACTATGTTGACCCCGTCGGGATCGCAGTCGTTATTGGTGGAACGATCGCAGTTGCTGTCATGATTTTACCCTGGTCGATGATTCCAGAAATGAAGGATGCATTACGAAGATTATTCGGAAATCGAAAAATTGATTTTAAACTGATTAATCATGAGTGCCTCGAAGTCGTAAAAAATATTCAGTCGGGGAATCTCGAGTACACGAGTTCCGAAACTGATATCACTCACCAGACCTTAAAGGATGGTGTCGAACTGATCGGGCTTGGTTTCACGAGTGAAAAAATTTACACCATTCTCGATGAACGCATTCATCAGTGGTTAGAAAGAAAACAACGAGTGTCCGGAGCGATTCGCTCCCTAGCTAAATATCCACCCGCCTTCGGACTCGTCGGAACCGTTCTAGGACTAGTGAGTCTGATGCGAGCCATTTCGGAAGGGGCAAGCTCGACGGAGGCCGGAGTTCGAATGGCCGTTGCTCTCGTTGCCACCCTCTATGGTCTTTTAACTGCGAACTTAATTCTAAACCCTGCGGGTGAATTTATTGCGAAACACGCATCGGAAGAAAAGAAAGCGGCGGAGTTATCACTCGAAGCCATCGTCCTTGCATCTGAAGGAGTCACACTACTTGAAGTTCAGGAAATGCTGAATTCGAAGGTTGCTCCAGATGAAAGAGTAAACATGATGAATGAAATGGGGGCCGCTGCTTGAGAAAACGCCTTCGCCAAAATCGCCGCGAGCGTGCGGTCGAAATAGATGAGGTCGACTCCGAAGGGAGTTGGGCGATCTCGTATGGCGATATGGTGACCCTGCTTCTCACATTTTTTATTCTCTTCTTTAATGTGAACAGGAAATCTTCAGAGGAACTGAAAAAAGTGCAGACGGTACTTCTAAGTCAGCTCGGTGCTAAAGCCGCTGATACAGAAACAGAGAATGGCAAAGATGAACCGAAACTTTCGATCGGGAATGATCCAAAATCTTCAGAAGTAGAAGAACAGATTGCACAGCCCTGGGGCGGGAAAGCCTACTCCTATGGAAATCGAATTCTCATTGAATTTCCTGAAAAATCTTTTTTCGACTTCGGTCAAACCACAATCACGAAGGAAGGTTTGAAAGTTTTAAATGGGTTTGCACCCCCGTACGTTCCATTTGCAGGAAAGAATATCCTGAGCATTAAAGCTTTCACCGATAATGTCCCAGTCGATAAAGCTAAATCGAAAGCACTCGGAAGGAAGTACGAAGATAACCTTGAACTTTCTGCGCTTCGATCTATCGCAGCAATGCGCGCACTCCAGGCAGCAGGACTACCACTTAATCGAATGCGAATCTCTGGATACGGAGAATCAGATAAAGCGGTTCGTGAAATAGCAGCAGTTGTTGAAAAAAGAGAAAAGTTACCGCAACCGAAAACCCGAGGAAATCCACTCGCTCGAAAAATTATTTTAATGATCGAACCCGTTACGAAGGAACAGCTTTAAGTGACTCGAGGTAAAATTATGAAAAAGACGATAAAAAAAATTATCCTCATCGGAACTGCATTTCTGATATCGGCAATAGCACTAGCCGAGCCTCTTGGAAAACATCCCCGAGTTGCTGAGCTAGAGGACAGTCTTCGAGAAGCTTCCAGCGTTTATCTGAAAGCACGATTTCCAGATCGAGCATTTCTGGTAAATATTAGCGTAGAACCACTCCGCCGGAGTACTGCTCGAAACCCGAATGACACTTACAATGAAACGCTGCCTTTCTATGATGGTGGAAGTAACGAGGAAATCCAGGATGAATGGGATGACCCAAAAGTCACACTCCACTCACTGATGCTTCGGACGAGTAAAATTAATGTAGCAATTACTTTAAACGACACCCTCAATGATGCCGAGACGGCGGAAATTAAGGAGTCAATTTTCAAGAACCTTCATCTCATTCCTGCACGAGACGAGATCCAGATTAATTTCAGATCCTGGGCGACCAGCGATAAGCGCTGGTTCTACCCTGTAGTTGCTTTCATTCTTGCTGGTATTTTCCTCGCCGGATTCTTTATGATTCAGCGGGTAGGTGTTGGAAAAATCACCCATGCCCTTAAGGAGAGCGCAAAAACTTCGGGTAGTGGTTCAGGTCCGAGCCCGATGGCGGTTCAGACACCAACGACCGGCGCTTCGGAAGATAAATCAGGAGGCCGAGGCGGACTGAATATTTCCGACCCGTTTAAGGCAAGAGAAGTGGTTGTTGGTTTTATTGGGGAACTCGTAAGGCGTCCGACTTTTCCAACTCTTCGAATGATGATTGCCCTCGATCAGTACGGAGCAAGAAATCCATTAGGTCTCGGAGCGATTTTGGGTGAATTCTTACCTGAACATAAAAATAAACTCTTCGAAAGAAGTCCAGGCCTCGGATGGTTCGAACCGATGAACCATCCAGGACTGATTACGATGGATGAACTTGAACTTGTTCAGAATTTAGTCCGAGAAGGAAATTCGGATCGAAGTCCTGATGTCGAAGATACACTTATTCGTGTTTGGAGAATTGGTGACCGAATTCCTGAATTTATGAGAGGATTTCCGAAAGATACAGTTCTTTCAATTCTTTCTCACTTACCGAAGAACCATGCGATTAAGGCCGCACGGAATGCGATACCCGGTGCGTGGGCTGATTTACTCGACCCCGACTTTAAGCCGAAGCCACTCGATTTAAAAACTCTCCAGGAGATTTCTAAAAAAGCAGATGATTTTCTGCCTCTCCATAATCTTCTTGAAATTCGACGTCACCAAAGTGAAGGCGAACTCAGGGATTTCCTACTCGTAGCAAACCCTGACGAGGAACGAGAAATTTATCTCGCTTCTCGCCCTGATTCCTCTATTCACCAGAAGCGTCCTCCGTTCTATATCCTTCTTGAAAAAGACGAAGCCTTTTTAAAAGATTTTGTTCCACGTTTTCGACCCGTTCAGTGGGCACTTGCTCTCTTTAACGTGTCGAAAACAGACCGAACAAAGATCCAAACCCATTTAAGTGAGAAACAGAACTTTTTATTTATTGATCACCTTAAGCGGCTCGATGCATCGAATCCCGACATGAAAACAGTGGGCCAGACACGAGAAAGTATCGCGCTCGCGATTGTCGATTTTATCGGCCAGAAAGACGCAGAAGCAAAACACTTAAAGGAACTCGAAGAGTGGACTAAAAATAACGCCACCGAAGAAAAGAAACCTGATGAAAAGAAAGCAGCATAGGTAAACACTCAGTGATGCGAATTTCGCTTCTTCTATTATTCGTAGTACTAATTAGCTTCTCTGCGATCCCAACTGCTACCGCAGCCAATAAACTCGATATCAGTACGGGTTATTATTCATTAACAGGAAAAACCGCGACATCGAGTGGAACCTTTAGCGGCCTGGGTGTCTATCGTCTGGGATATCGCAGAAGCGTGAGTCCAAGACTCGATCTCGGCGTAGGGTATAATTTAAACTATAGCGCTCTCATTTCTGGAGATGCGGCTTACGGGTGGGATATTGGTGTCACTTATTTTCCCTTCACGCTTTCGGGTTCGACGACGTACGCAGTAGGTGGACAACAACTCGAAATCCAACCCGATTTAAGACCCTTTGTCGGTGCCTTCTTCACGCAGAGAAATATCCAATCCGTTCAGACGACCTACGCTGGCTTCGGACTCACTCTGGGTGTGGAAAAAACTTGGTCTTCGAAAATGAGTATCAGTGGGGCTCTCAGGTACACAACGATGAGCGGCACCCGAAATGCGACAGCAACGATTATGGACTTCCTAATCGGCTTAAGTTGGGGGTTTTGAGGTCATAATCGACACATCTATCAAAAAAGATTTTGCCAGTTTAAAATGTTTAATAAGTATTAACATTCGATAAAAACACATGAAACTATTTAGGAAACAACCTCACACAACCCGAAGACTAAGAGTGCGCGAAGGCATCTGCCTTTTTGCAATTTTAGTAATTACTGGGTGTACAGGCGGTGGTGACTCCTTCGGTTTCTTAGAAAACTCGCAGCTCACGGGGACGGGAAATGCGAGTATTTCAATCGTAGCAGCTATTCCGTCGACGACAGATGTAACTCTAAAAGAGACAAACACTTCGGATTCTTTTTCGGTTACTGCGGTCGGGACAGGCGCACTCAGCTATCAGTGGACGATCGATAATGCCCCAGCTCCCTCTGGAACTTCTGCCGTTTTTAATTTCAATGCAAGCTCCCAGACGATTGGTATTAAAGTATTAAAAGTTACCGTTACGGATGAGCGAGGAACGGCAACACGGAGCTGGAATGTAAAAGTGAACGACCGACCTGTTTTCGGTAGCCCAAGCCCACTTCAAACAACCTTTAAAATGGCAATCAATGAAACTCAGGCCTTTACTGCGACTGCGACTGATGGAAATGCCGCTGAAACTTTAACTTATTATTGGACTCTTGATGGTGCGAGTGTAGGAACCGCGACTAATAGTTACACTTACGCGCCAGTCGATGTGAATGTAGGCACACACACCCTCGTCCTTAACGTTCGTGATGGTGCTCTTAGTGATACCGGAACCTGGGTTGAAACGCAGACATGGACGATCGAAGCAAACTTTTTCTATCCGGGATGCAACACCATGGATAACGAAGCCTGGTTTGCGAACTCGACCACAAATCCTAAGGGATATAACAGGACTTGTGTTTATGGTGGAAATGCAAGTATCGGAGACGGTACTAAACCCAGTGAATTACCCGGTGGTTTTAAAATTTATCCCACTGCTCTCTCATTTACCTCAGACGGAAATCTATTCGTAGCTGATGAGGCGAACGATGTCGTTTGGTTTTGGAATCGAAGCGCTTCGGATGTAACAATCGTTGGAAAAACCATCGGCGCTGGAAAAATGGAAATTGTTGTTGGAAACGGAATTTCTGCGGCCACTGGAAATAATCGGTTTGGTCGTGAAGGATCACTAGATAACCCTCGGGGTGTTGCATGGGATGGAACAAACTTACTCATTAGCGAATGGTCGGGAAACCGAATCAGACGCCTTGGACCCACGGGGCCTTCTGGAAAATACGTACTCTCGACGATAACGATTACCTGCGACAATCCAAATGGGATTGAATATACTTCGACTGGAACTACGCCTGGATTTTATGTCGCTTGCGCTAGAGACCACGCAAACGGGAATCGAATCCGTAGAATTGAAACAGCAGGGTGGACGAATTCATCTGTTATTGGAACAGGCGCGAATACTTCGACGGGAGACGGTGGAGTTGCAACCGCGGCTACCATACAACAACCTCGCGACCTTTCTTTCGATGACGACGGGAATCTTTATTTCGTAGAATCAGGTTCATGTAAACTCCGAGTCGTGAATCGAAAAACGACCACTATTAATTTATTATCAGGTGGACAACAAGTATCGATCGCAGCGGGTAATGTCGGAAGTCTCGTCAGCGCTGCAGGCTGCGCTACTGCATCGAATAATAATACTCTCGGAGTGGGAGGAACCGCAGGCTTTAATTTTCCAATCGCGCTTGCTGTGAACGCTACCGTAAATGCAGGCACTGGACGAGTGAACGGTTACATCTATGTCGTTACCTGGGGTGATAATAGTCACGGTCGACGGATCATTTATCTGAACTTAAACGATACGATCACACCTTCGATCGGAGCAACCACGGTTAATGCACTTTCGGCTCGAAGACTGATCGGTACAGGAACGGCTGGATTCTTAGACGCAAACGATGCGATTAACGGGTTATTTAATAACATTATGGATGTCGCCATACACCCGACTGACGACTCCGTTTATATTGCGGATTATGATAACAGGCGAGTTCGACGAGCTCACCCAACTTCGAACGACCTCACTACGCTTATAGGCTCAGGAGTCACCGCACGAAACGGTACGGCAGGCAATGGATCAGAATATACGACTGCAGATCTGTTTAATGCTCCTCGATTTATTTCCTATTCCGTAGCCGATGGGATCGCCTTCGTTTCTGATTCTACGAATAATCGAATTCGCGCAATCAGTAAGCATGGAATAAATACGAATGCGATAGGATCGGGAACCGCTGGAGCACCTACCGGTGAGGATGAGACTCCTGCAAACGTGAACATGAACGTTCCTGGACAGAGTGCACTTATCGGGGCTACGAGTACTTTTGGTGGACATCTCATCTATGCTGACACGACTAACCACTGCATCCGGATGTGGAACCGAAGTACATCACCTATCACCACTTACTTTAACGTCACCATTCCTGCAAATCGAGTGCGAACAATCGTGGGCATATGTGGAACATCTGGCAATTTAACAGCAGGCCAAGCGACTTCAGCGGCTGCATTAAGTAGCCCTCTAGGAGTTGCAGTAGAAGACACTCACCTTTATATCTCAGACACTACAAATAACTGTATTAAGAAAATTGAAATCACTGGAGCAAGTGCCGGTGTGATCAGTGCTGCTGCAGGTAACTGTGGCGGAGCCGGTGCATTTGCGGATGGATCCCCGATCGCTATTGCAAGATTAAATGCTCCTGCAGGACTCGCTTACATGCACTACATTAACCCATCGAACGCGACCCAGTTCACTAAGGGTATCTTAGTAGCTGATACAACGAACCACCGAATTCGACTCTTAAAACTTTCAGGTACGGGTCCTTTTTCTGGACAGACCGTAACGACTGGAAATTTGGACACAGTAGCAGGAATGGGTGGAGCCGGAGACCATGACGAAGGTAACAGCGCAAGCAGTATTCGATTACTGAACCCATATGGAGTCACCGCTGTCGGAAGCCGTAGGTTTTGCTTTACTAATTCTGGTTATCATAATGCCCGCTGTGTTGATGGTTTCACTACGATCGCTTCGACCGCCATAGGCGCGCCACAGGGTACGGGAGCAGCAACAACTTATTTCTTCGGTCGCGCGCCAATGGGTCCAACTGACCAGAATAATGTTATCGGCTATATTGATGGAAATTATACAGTCGATAACCTTTATGGCACTGACTGGACACCGCTTGCCGCGCCTTCGGGTCCTGGTACTACCGCTCCATTTGAACCCTTTGGTACACTCGTTTCACCCTGGGGAATTGCTACAATCGATACTAATTCGATTTTAGTCGTAGAAACCGCAGGCGGACATACCATACGTAAGGTTCGACTAGCGCCTCCGTAAACTAAGCGAATTCTTAAACCGGCGGCGAACTCGAAACAAGATCTTGTCGATTTTTATGAAGCTCGAGGAAGTTCGCGAGCTCTGGGTATTTCACCACCCAGTCGAGCCCTTTCAAACGCAGCCGCATGTAATCAAGCGCGATATAGAGATCATACCCTGCCTGGGTCATCTGGAAGTCCGAAACTTTCCACGGAAGTTTCTTTAAATTCGTCGAATGGATCGCAGTCAGAGTTCGATCGATATTCTCGAGGTGCTCACTCACCCACTCTTCTGATGGAAGCGGGCGGAGTTTTTCAAGATACCATTTAACCGTTTCAGACATTAAACCCTCGGCGAGAGTCGAAGCTGCGCGAACCTGGGCGCGAACGACGAGATCCTGAGGCCAAATTTTTTCGCCGTGATTTTCATGGAGATATTCGAGAATCGTAGCAGAATCGGCAAGTGGGGTTCGGTCTTTTCCACTTCGAATGACGAACACAGGAACAGTACCGAGTGGGTTCGTATTCAGAAACTCTTCAGTGGGTTCAAAAACATTCGTCTCCTTAGCCTCATAATCGACCGCAAGCTTCGCAAGCGCGACTCGCACGCGGCGAGCAAAAGGGGAGCGAAGCGAGTAATAGAGCTGATAAGGAGATGAAGTTGCCATTTAGTGTTTTTACTGCGATTTATGCTCTAAATGGAAGTCCTTCCTAAAAAAAACACTTTCTCGGTCATTACCCACGATAATGGGACGAAGACGCTGGTCGATCTGGAGAATAACCAGGCCATGCACTCGCGCATAGGTCCTGTAGAGGAAGCGCGAGAAGTTTATGCGAAGCAAGCACGAATCGAATCTAGATTAAACTCACCGAATGACATTGTCCGGCTCTTCGATGTGGGCATGGGAACTGCGGCAAATGTTTTAGTGACACTCGATGAGATCCTCTCGCGCCCCGAGTCTCGGGGGCGAATCGAAATCGAATCCTTCGAACTTAAACCAGACGGACTTCAAGCTGCATTTTCATCGCCCAGCGACTTTCCATGGCTGATTCCATGGAAAGAAAAACTGAGCGCCCTCCTCGATTCCGGAACCCTTCATTTTAAAGTCGGTGAAGTGGCGATTCAGTGGAACCTCCACGTAGGAAATTTCTATTCGCTCTACTCAGAACTCTCACCACCTGATTTCATATATTTCGACTTCTACTCTCCTCGAGTCGTTCCCGACCTCTGGTCGCTAGAGCGATTTAGGAAGATCCATCACTTTTTAGGATCTCACCCCTGTCAAATTATTACCTACTCGGCGTCGACTCCAACGAGAATGACTTTGCTTGCGACAGGACTTTTCGTCGGCCGGGGCGGTTCGACTGGCCTTAAAAATGAAACAACAATTGCGGCAACCCACTTAAAAGATCTCGAAGCCCCACTTGCGCGTGAATGGTTCGAGCATAAAAAGAAAACTTCGGAATGGTTTTCATCCTCTCCTGAGTTATCCCTTCTCGAGAGTCACCCGCAGTGGTCGAAATCTAAATCGACAGAAAAATGACGAAGATTAGTTTTTAATAAACCCCAAAAAATACCGAAAAGATTTGTGAACATCATGAATCGATTCACTTTTTTCACCTTTTTAGCACTTTTCACTCTCATACCCTTTAATACGGGAGCGACTGAAAAGACGCGCGAAATTCTGAGAAACGATCGGGGAAGCACTTCGTTTGAAATTCCACTCGGCTGGAAAACGGTCGAGAATCTTTACGGACTTCCTTGGACTCTTCTGAGTCCAGATCACACGCCGGGTGATCCACGGTTTAAGGAAGATAATCAGGCACGAAGAAGTGCGCTTGCGATCATTCCGACCGGGAAAGAAAATATTTTAATCGATAGTCCATCCGCTGAAAAATCTCAGAGCGCACTCACCGAGTCGCGGAAAACAGAAATCGAAAAATCCGGTGGAAAAGTTCTTGAAGTATTTCCATACCGCTACGAAAAATTAGCTGATGAAAACATCGAGCTCCATCGTACAGGATTAAAATTTAATCTCAGTGGAAGCACGCTCATTGAACACTCTTTCCATGTGCTCTGTAAGAACCGTCTCTTCATGCTGAAGTCGATGGTTTCTGGCGAAGATGAAAAAAATGACGGGCACGTTATCGAAGCGATCGTACGGAGCATGCAGTGCGAATAAATATAAGATTTATTTTTATAGCACTTTTCATTTCGAACTTTAGCTTCGGCGGAAATACGGATCCGACATCAGTTTTTTCTGGATTTAAAGACCTCACCAATGACGAACAAGCCAGTGTGAGGTCACTCGTCCAAGCGTGCTCAGACCCCAAGACTGCGCAAGTTGTGGCACTCTCAGCTGAGGAAAGAAAATATGCGCCGTCTAGTTCAAAAAAATTAGCAAAAGTAGTTGTAAATATTGCGCCCGAGAATGCAACCTCACCCACTCTCATCGATTGTGCTTCCGTTGGAGTAGGCCCCTTCGATGCGGATAAATATCCAGAACTTCGAAATGATGGAAAAAATTCCCCTTCATGTGGTTCCGACCCATCAGCTCAGTTTTATGCACTCACCCAGTTTTCGAGAGATCAGCTCTACCGCGCAGAACTCGCCCGATGTGAAAAAGATGGAACACGACTGCTTTCGACCGACTGCTATAAAGAAGTGGGATGTAATGTCATCCGCTCGATCCCAGCCGTAGCCGGAATAGGCTGGCTACTCGAGCACTCGGGTAAGTCGATCGAAACCGAAAAAAAGAGCTGTCTGGGAAGTGGGCAGGATAATTGCCTAAAATCACTCATCGAAGGTTTCACTAAAGACCTCTGGGGAGCAGTCACTGGACTCTGGGATGGAGTTAAATGGGTCGGAAGTAAAATTAAAGACGGAATCGAATCCGTTTATGACTACTTTACAAATTCGACAGTCCAAAAGGTAGAAAATGATGTCAGTAAAAAACTGATCGCTGCAAAGGCCATAAGCGAAAGCCAAATCTCAAGATTCATTCGTGACCCAATTTCTTATATCAAGGAAAGTGTCCAGGGACTCCTTTCTTGGATTATGAAGCAAGTCGAGCCTCTTGCTAAAGGTGCTGAAATCGGAATCAAATGCGCAACCTGTGACCAACTCATGAATACGAGTTGTAAAATTGGAGGAATCCTCACGGGTGAACTTACTGTCGCTTATTTAACAGGCGGGGTCGTTAATATAGCCAGTAAATCAACTAAAGCCGCAAAAATTACTGAACTCCTCTCTTCGCTAGCTAAAGCGGGTCAAAACACTGC
>JBGSHQ010000394.1:0-9833 GCA_041752095.1 Bdellovibrionia bacterium | reverse complement strand
AGTAGTGGCGGACCCAGCCCGATTAAGATCGGTATCAGTACCTCTGCAGCTCCCTCCGGTCAGATAAAAATTGGAACAAGAAGTGGCCCCCCTGGCGGTGGCTCTTCGTTTCCTCCCCGCCCATCCGGTGGTGGTGGCGGATTTTCGCGAACTCCTCGCCGCGACCTCTCTAAATTTAATACCGATGAACACCGTACCAACGAACGTATTCGCGTTCCTGAAGTTCGACTCATCGATCACCTTGGCGCCCAGGCGGGAGTTGTCTCGACTCCTGTAGCCCTCCAAATGGCGCTTGATGTAGGCCTGGATCTCGTTGAAATCTCTCCAAGCGCTAAACCGCCTGTGTGTAAGATTCTCGATTACGGTAAGTTTAAATACGAGAAGAAGAAGAAAGATCACGAAGCAAAGAAGAAGCAAGTCGTAGTGAAGGTGAAGGAAATCCAACTTCGCCCGAATACCGATGAGCATGATCTGGACTATAAATTTAAGAACATCCGCGGGTTCCTCGAAGAGGGCGATAAGGCGAAAGTCACGATGATGTTCCGTGGGCGCGAAGTGGCCTATGTCGATGCTGGCTATAAGACGATGCAGAGACTTATTCAGGAAATGGGTGAGCTTGCTCTGGTCGAGGCGACACCGAAGCTTGAGGGTAAGAAGCTCATTATGGTCCTCGGACCTAACCCGAAGTATAAGAAGCCGCCTAAGCCTAAGATGGCTAAAATCGACGCAACAGACGCTCCTAAGCCTGAAGCGAAAAAAGTCGAAGAAGAGTCGGAAGCGTAATCCCGATTTTTTAGATGCATCAAGTCATTGGCGGGGTTCATTTTTAGGTCGCACCCTAACGCCATTGCTTGCAAATCAGTCCTGCCTTCAGTAGGTTAGCGATCTCCTGAATAGGAAGCTTTAAGAGGTGTGATTCTCACGAATCTCCCGTAGGTCCGCTCCAGTCGGAACTCGATCGGTATAAACGTCTTAAGGATAATTCGAATCGTTCACACGATTCTGATCACTGGAAAAAGAAGGAAGAAATGCCAAAGCAAAAAACAAAGAAAGCCGCCGCGAAGCGATTTAAATTCACCGCGACCGGTAAAGTTAAGTTCAAACGTCAAGGAAAGCGCCACCTCCTCGGAAGTAAAAGTTCGAAGAAAAAACTCCAGAAGCGCGCAGGCGGAATGGTGTTCAGCGGAGATGTGAAACACATCGCTGAGTGCATGCCTTACGGTTCGAAATAACTTTTCTCTCAACCCTATTTATAAAAAATTAAGATTTACCAAGGAGATTTTCAATGCCACGCGCAAAACGCGGTACTAAACGCCGCACCCGATTAAAAAAATTACGTGAACGAGCATCCGGCTTTGTTCTCGGACGCAATAATAAAACCGCCCGCACGACTGAAGCAGTCGATCGCGCTGGCGTCTATGCTTACCGCGACCGTCGCGCTAAGAAGCGTGATTTCCGCCAACTCTGGATTGCTCGTCTTTCCGCAGCTCTGAACGGAAACGACATCAGTTATTCCCGTTTCATCGGCGCTTTGAAATTGGCGAAAGTTCGCCTCGATCGTAAAGTGCTTTCGGATATCGCAATTAAGGACCCTGCAGGGTTCGCAGCTATCGTGAACGAAGTTCGCGCAATGGCTCCGAAGAACTGATTTTTCGGGTTTAGATTTTTCGAAAGACCTCGTAGGATTTTTTCCTGCGGGGCCTTTTTAGTTGGGTGAGCCCGACAGGGCTTAAGGCTTAGGAGTGGAGGTTTTCACTTCTAGCGCTGGAAGTGAGAATGTCAGCTTTTATCGGACATTTTTGGGTGAGTTTCTAAAATGCGTTTCAAGAAGTTAGCTGAATTAAAAATCATCGATCAGGTCATTGGCTCGGGCGCCGAAGTGGTGAAGGGTGCGCTAGTCGTGTGCCATTATCGTGGAACCTTCGGCGACGGCACTGAGTTCGACTCTTCTGCGCAACGGGGAAGGCCCTTCCAATTCGTGTTCGGAGCAAAACGCGTGATTCAGGGTTGGGATATCGGTCTCAAGGGAATGCGTGTGGGGGGAAAAAGAAAATTAGAAGTTCCTTCTTCACTTGGATACGGAGAGCGTGCGATTTTAAATATCCCTCCGCATTCTGATCTCTATTTCGAAATTGAGTTACTCGAAGTTCATCCGCGTGAGGAGTGAGAGGAATATGAATCTTATTTCTGATGGCTTATACGACGTTCCTTCTGGAAAGACCGCTTCTGTTGTTACTCATTTAGAAATGAATGCACGTCCAACTACTTTAGAGGTTATAGGCGAGTCAGAGTGGAAGCTGACGCGTGTGTCACATCCATCAGTCGACTGGTACCAAAGTATTTTTAAGCAAGTGGGTGAACCCTGGTTTTGGTTTTCTCGGTTGGTGATGTCTAAAGATGAGTTGAATGCGATCATTACTCATCCCGAAGTGGAGATTTATGTTTTTAGTTCGAATGGATCTGAAGAAGGATTTTTCGAGCTCGATTTTAGAAAACCCGGGGAATGTGAACTTTCATTTTTCGGAGTAACGAAAAATTTTATCGGTAAAGGCGTAGGTAAGTGGCTCATGAACCACGCAAAAGAAACTGCATGGAGTAAGGGTATTCGACGGTTTTGGGTTCACACCTGTACCCTCGATGGACCGAATGCTCTTTCGTTTTATATCCGCTCGGGATTTCATCCTTTTAAAACCCAGGTTGAAGTTGCGGATGCTCCCCGCTACTCGACACACGAAGACTAAGCCTTTCTCCAGTTGTAGTGCGGATGTCGTTTTGGCCCATCATAATGGGGCAAAAAGTGCCAAGCGCGTGTGGTATGAATGGTGCATTTCAAGTTTGGATGAAAATAAAAACATCGCGTATTCAATCCCTTGCTCTCTCAATTGCACTGACGTTCTCTTCGGTTGCCCCACTAACAGCAGCATCCGCAGAAACCGAAAAAAGTCTTTACGAACGATTAGGGGGTATTTATTCCGTTGCAGCAGTGGTTGATCATTTTAGTGACGCTGTAGTTAAGAATCCCATCGTAGGAAAAAACTCCAAAAATCCGTCACTCAGGAAATGGCATAGACAGGACTTAGGAAGACTCCCAGGGCTTAAATTCATGCGTACACTTTGGGTGAGTTCTGCTACGGGCGGACCACTCCAGTATGTAGCGACTCGTCCAGGAAAGACCAACCTGGGACTAGAACTGGCCCATCATGATTTTAAAATTTCACCGGCTGAGTTCGACGAAGTCGCCGCTGAACTTGGAAGAAGTTTAGTTTTTTTTAAAGTACCTAAACAAGAAAAAGATGAGCTGCTTACTGCTTTTAATTCTCATAAGGCAGAAGTGACAGCAGGTTATAGCGAAAAGCTAACCGCAAAATAATTTAGTAGGAAATTCGCCTTATTACGCTACTCAGAAAAAAAAGAGCCCTGTGGAAAACATCCACAGGGCTCTTTTTTTTCTAAAGTAGTCTGGCGAAAGCGCTTAGAGCGCCTTCAACGCACGGAACGCGTTCACCACGCCACCGGTCGACGAGAGTGTCGCGAATGGTACGAGGGTAGGAGCATCCGGGCCGTCGAGCGGTTGATTCACCATAAGACCTGGGAAGGTCGTCACAGTACCTGTGAGGAGCTTCTTCACGTCTTGGCCAGTAAGGTCTGGACGCTGGGAGAGGATGAGAGCTGCGATGCCCGCAACTTCAGGAGTCGCCATCGAAGTTCCGCTATAAACCGAGTAGGTATTATCCGGAGTCGTCGAGTAGATGTCTTTACCTGGAGCAAAGAGATCGACCACGGTTTGACCGTAGTTCGAGAAATCTGCAGGAAGATTTAGGTCTGGACTAATCGACGAAGCGCCGACTTCGATCCAGTTATTAGCCTTCACTCCACTCAGGAGTTTTGCAGTCGGGTAGTTTTTACCAGACTCAAGATCCTTCGAGTCGTTACCAGCAGCATGAACGAGAAGTACTCCACGCATCCAAGCGTAAGCGACTGCTTTATCCACAACCTTTTTACCTGGGGAATACATCTTCCCGAAGCTCATGCTGATGACCTGCGCTCCGTTATCGACAGCATAGCGAATTCCGTTTGCGATATCCTTATCGCGCTCATCACCGTCTGGAACTGCGCGAATCGCCATGATTTTTAAGAAATTCGACTGTCCCTGGGTTCCGATGCCGTTATCGCGAAGTGCTCCGATGATTCCCGAGCAGTGAGTTCCGTGTTCAGAACCAATCCCGCGAACATCGTTATTTCCGTAATAACGTTCATAAAGATCGCTCCCATTATCACCAATAACAGAGCTTGGATCGAATGCAGTGTTCAGGTGAAAATTCACCTTTGCCGTGTAGTATTCGACGATTTCTTTTAAAACTCCTGCATTTCGGTTCTTCGAAAGTACAGAAAGCATAAGAGTTTTAGCTGCATTTTCTTCAGGAGTTTTCGTAACGAACGCAGTCACTGCAGCGAGAGTTTCTTCAGTAAGTCCTGCATCGGTCAGAAGTTTTAAAGCAGCGAGGTATTCGACTTCGAGCTTCGTGTACTTCGCAAGCACCAGGTCAGCATTCTTTTTCTCGTCGACATAAAGTGCCGAAAGTTCGTTTAAGTACGCAGTCTCTGCTGCATCGAGAGTGCGGGTCGAAGCCAGTTTCGTCAAGCGTGCAAATTCACGAGTGTACTCGAGGTTAGAGCTACCGAGGTTCGTTCCGTCTTTATTCCCGATGAAATTCCATCCATTCATATCATCGACGTAACCGTTCATATCGTCGTCGACTCCAGGAACTCCGTTTAATTCCTTTTCGTTTTCCCAGATCATCCCCTGAAGATCAGGGTGTTTAGTGTCGACACCACTATCAAGAACCGCGACGATGATTGGCTTTAAAGGCGCTTTTAGGCCGAGAGTTGCGTAGGCCTTCGCCGTCGAAGTACCTGGAGTTTTATCGTCGTCTAAATCCAACTGGGACCAGAGATTTGGCTCTTCGGGTTTTGTTGCCGAAAGGCGAATGCGGTTCCCTTTCGCATCTCGAATTGTATTCGAGAGGAGATCGAGCTCCATGCGTGATAGGCGAGAAACGCTTGAACGATTGGTTTCAGAATCAGGAATCGGGCCTGCAAACACGGTAGGAGACGTATAGGCTCCGAGGGTTGCAGCAATCAGGAGAGCGGAACGAAGGAACGACTTCATTATGAACCTCTAAAATTTAAGGATATTACAGTGAAGGGACCTCCACGATTTATGAGGTGTGGCGCGTAATGTCAATTTGCTCCGCGTGAATCCTTGAGAAGCCCATAGAATAAAGGTCAGACGGGCAGACTCATCACCTTGATTTTAAGGGACGTTTTCCCATTCTGGTTCTGACTGCGGGCTTGAAGTTGCGGCGCATTAAGCCCTACTCTAGAAAACTAGTTTTCATCACTCTTGAAAGGCCCCTCATGGACTCCCTGATTTCAAAAATTCAAGCCATCGGTAAGCAGACGCTTACAGATATCGTGGCTGCCACGGACCTCGCTAAGCTCGAAAGCTTTCGTGTCTCGGTATTAGGAAAAAAGGGAAGTCTTTCTGAAGTTTTAAAAGGACTGGGATCGGTCGGTCCTGAAGAGCGACCAAAAATTGGAGCGGCTGCAAACGAAGTAAAAGCAAAAATCGAAGCGGCACTCGATCAGAAACGTGAAGAACTCGAGGCAAAAGATTTAACCGAGCGCCTATCGAAAGAGCGGATCGATGTTTCCATTCCTTCGCGTAAACTTCACCGAGGAGCTCTCCACCCGATTACTCAGACGACGCGTCGAATGGTCGACATTTTTTCTCGCCTGGGATTCGATCTGATGACGGGCCCAGAAATTGAGACCGATTATTTTTGCTTCGAAGCCGTGAATATTCCAGCCGATCACCCGGCCCGCGATCAGCAGGACACTTTTTTTATGGGACCCGGCCTTGTTCTAAGAACGCAGACGACGGCGATCCAAACGCGCGCGATGCGCGGAACAAAGTGGCCGATTCGAGTGCTTTCGCCGGGTGCCGTTTATCGTAAGGATAACGATGCGACCCACTCTCCGATGTTCCACCAGATGGAAGGTCTCTGGATCGATAAAGATGTGAAGATGAGTGATTTAAAGGGCACTCTCGAATTTTTTGCTAAGGAAATTTTCGGTGCTTCGACTAAAATTCGACTTCGCCCTTCTTACTTTTCGTTCGTCGAACCAGGCGCTGAGGTCGATGTCTCGTGCTTTAAGTGCGGCGGGAAAGATTCGTCGTGCAAAGTCTGCAAGGGAAGTGGATGGCTAGAGATTCTTGGAGCGGGAATGGTTCATCCGAAGCTTCTCGAACTTGCGGGCTATGATCCGAAAGAGGTCTCTGGTTTTGCTTTCGGCATCGGGATTGACCGTGTTGCGATGATTTTAAATGAAATCCCGGATCTGCGCCTGATGTTTGCTGGCGACCAACGTTTCTTATCTCAGTTTTAATTTCGACAGAAAGATTTAATTCATGAAAGTTTCCTACCGCTGGTTAAAAGAGCTCGTCGACTTCAAACTCTCTCCTCAGGAATTAGCAGATCTTCTGACTGCTCGTGGACTCGAGGTTGAAGAATTAGAATCACAGTCTAAAGGACTAGAAAAAGTGATCTCGGCTCACATCTTGGAAAAGGGTAAACACCCTGACTCAGATCGACTATCCCTGTGTAAAGTCGATACAGGCTCAGGCGTGATCGAAATCGTCTGTGGAGCGACGAACCATAAGACAGGAGATAAGGTCGCTGCCGCAATGGTCGGTGCCGAACTTCCGAATGGAATGAAGATCGGGAAGGGGAAAATTCGCGGAGTAGAGTCGAACGGAATGCTCTGCTCGGAATCGGAACTCGGAATGTCGAAAGAATCAGCCGGAATTATTATTCTTCCGCCATCAACCCCGATCGGAAAACCGATTGCCGAAATTTTAGGTCGAGATGATTCGGTTTTAACTCTGAAGGTTTACGCAAACCAGGGCCACTATCTTTCTCATTACGGCGTGGCTCGCGAAATTGCGGCGGCACTCGGTCTAAAAGTGAAGCGCGCGGAACCCGCGAAACTCGACTGGAAGGGTTCACCGATTTCCGTTTCGTTAGAAGCTGGAGATAAGTCGCCTCAGTTTTATGGTGCCCAAATCGATGGGATAAAAATCGGACCGAGTCCTGCGTGGCTCGTGAAGAAGCTCGAATCTGTCGGCTCGCGATCGATTAATAACGTGGTCGATGCGACGAATCTCGTTCTGTTAGAACTCGGTCATCCAGTGCATGCATACGATTCTGAAAAAATTTCAGGAAAAAAAATTGGTGTTCGTCTTTCGAAAAAAGACGAAAAGCTCCCGCTTTTAGATTCGACAGAAATCACCCTCACGGGCGGTGAACTCGTTATTTTCGATGGAAGTGGTAAAGCGATTGGACTCGCAGGGGTGATGGGTGGTGGAAACTCAGAAGTTTCTGAAACCACGAAGTCTGTGTTTCTTGAATGCGCTGAGTTCGATGCGGTTACCGTGCGTAAGGCGAAGACACGATTTAATAAAATGACCGAGGCCGCGACTCGATTTGAGCGCGGCGTGGATCCGATGAATCTTCCTTTTGTGATGGCTCGCCTTGCATCGCTCATTATCGAAGTCGCGGGTGGAAAAGTCGTAGGTAGTGTTAAGGCGGAAGTATCTGCTCCGAAAGCTCGTCCATCGATTACGATGCCGGTCGATTATGTCAGGAATTTCATTGGCATCGATGTGAAAGATTCGGATGTCGAAAGCTGCTTAAAAGCGCTTGAATGTTCCGTAGAAAAAAGTGGCGGAAACTTTAAGGTTACTCCGCCGAGTTACCGCTTAGATCTTAACCTTCGCGAAGATCTTTCTGAAGAAGTCGCCAGGTCCGTCGGTTACGATAAAATTCCATCCACGATACCTAAACTTTCAAGCCAGCCCGTTGCTAAAGCCTATGATGCTCAGGGCGCAGAACAGATCCTGCTTGAACGCGCTAAGGATGGGTTCGTTCGCCAGGGTTTATGCGAATCTCTGAACTACGGATTCACGAGCGCAAAAGCGCTTGGAGAGTTTGGGCTGAAGGGTGAACTCCGCGTTCAGAACCCGATGTCGGAAGAATGTGAGTGGATGGTTCCCTCACTCATCCCCGGACTCGTAGGAAATGCACTTCATAATTATCGCCACCATTTCGGGAGTGAATCTCCTGTTGTGAGGCTTTTCGAAATTCGTCCGACCTTTGCGCGAGCGGCGGGTTCTACGGGTGAGGTGCCTTCAGCACCCACTCCGTTTGAAACGGGGATAGTCGAAAACTGGAAAGTTGCGTTTGTGCTTTCTGGTCCTCGGTATGCGGCCGCCCTCCGAGCAGAAGGCGGAGATGTTGATTTCTTTGATGGCAAAGCGGTCCTAGAAAGTTTCCTCGATCAAATGGGAGCTAAAGGAATACGTTTTATTCCACTTCACGCTTCGAGAAATCTCGCCCACCCAGGCGCTAAGTTACTCCATACGGGGCAAGCCATCGAGATTCTCTCGGGGAACCAGACGCTCGGTCATTTCGGTCTCCTCCATCCTGGAATTGCGAAGAAACTGAAAGTAAAAGGTGAACTTTTCGTCTGTGAGCTGGACTGGGGAATTCTTACGAAGATGTGTCGACCCGCCTCGCAGTCGCGCGCGTATAAAGCGTGGGGAGAATTCCCATCGATCGAACGCGACTTCGCAATCCTTGTCGATGAGAAGATTACCGCGGAACAGATCACAGCAGTACTTATGAAGGCCGGGAAACCACTCGTGAAGTCAGCGAAGATTTTCGATGTTTACCGTGGCGCGCAGGTCGCTGCAGGCAAAGTATCCATCGCCGCTCGAGTGATTCTCGGTGACGACACTCGCTCACTCACCGAAGCGGAAGCTGAGGGGGTTTCGACCTCTATTATTACTGCTTTGAAGAAGGATCTATCGGCAGAGTTAAGGTAACGCGTCGGGTTGTGACTTTTTTGGTGTGCAAACTCCACATGAGTAGGCTTGAAACCGCTAAGAACTGAAAAAGATTAAAGAATGAGTATTTTTTTGGGTTTCAGGGCTTGCCGATCTTCGTTTTCTCCATCAAGCTAGAATCATAGGGAATAAGATTAATTCCAGCGTAAAATCGGACGTTTAGACTGTCCGGAGGAGAACCCAAGCTGTGGCGATGACGAAAGCAGATATTGTCGAAGCACTGTACGAGAAAGTCGGATTTTCCAAGAAGGAAGCAGCCGATCTCGTGGAACTCGTTTTCGATCACCTGAAGACGACGCTTTCCAAAGGCGAGAAGATTAAGATTTCCGGGTTCGGCAATTTCGTCGTTCGCGATAAGCGGTCTCGAGTGGGCCGAAACCCACAAACCGGCCAGAGCATTGAAATTTCAGCTCGTCGCGTACTCACATTTCGTCCATCTCAGGTACTTCGTGCCGAAGTGAACGCTTCACTCGAAGGGAAGCCTGTCGATCTTTCTAAAATCGTAGAAGATGATGACGACGATGAAAGCTAATTCACCGGCTCGAGAGCTTCGAACCCGTTTAGTTTCGGATGAAGAGATTCTATCGAGTTTTGATCCGATGGTCGAGGGTGCTTCCTTTCAGATCATGGAAGAAGGTTTAGATCCATCCGTACTTGCCCAGCTCGACCATGAAGCTGCGCTATCTGAAGCTCCTGAAGTCTTAAAGTCTTTCGACTTAGGATCTGCCCTTTCAACAATTCCTAATAAACTTTTTTTTCGAATCGGCGAAGTTGCTGAGCTTCTCGAAGTAAAAACGTATGTACTTCGGTTTTGGGAAACAGAATTTAAAAATGTAAGCCCGACTAAGTCGAAATCCGGTCAGCG
>JBGSHQ010000393.1:0-4413 GCA_041752095.1 Bdellovibrionia bacterium | reverse complement strand
GGGACTTGCACGGCATAAAAAACTTCCTGCTGCGATTTTCGGACTTATCCTAGTCGCTTACATTGCAAACTATTTAGGCTGGGATCTTCTCCGAGTAGGAGAAATTCCATCTACTTTTCCGCTCCCTAAATGGCCTTCACTGCCTACTTCAGAGTGGATTGCGTTACTCTGGGCTTGCGTACCGCTTGCGATTCTAGCAGCAGCTGAAAGCTTACTTTCTGCTCGTGCGATCGACCGAATACAGGAAATAAAAGACGGCCATGCTCCGAATCTCGAAATTTTCGGACAGTCGGTAGCAAATATAATGAGTGGTATTTTTGGTGGCATGCCGGTCTCGGGTGTTATCGTTCGCTCGAGTGTAAATGCGCAAGCGGGCGGAAAAACACGCCTCTCCTCACTCTTTCATGCAGCACTCTTACTCGCAGCACCCCTCTACTTCGGTAAGTGGATTGCAAATCTCCCACTCGCTGCCCTAGCGGGACTCCTCTGCCTGGTGGGTTACCGACTGGTCGAAGTCGGAACGTTTATCCACCTTTGGAAAGAGAAAAAAAGATACGCTTTAAGCTTCATCATTGCTGCGATTGGCGTTGTCACTGGGGCACTGACTGCAGGTCTAACCGCTGCTCTCGTCGTCGCACTCGTGCCTGATTGGCTCGCTGAACGAATGAAGAAGAAAAAGAAACTTTCGAGAAATGATCGAAATAAGTTACTCGACGAGCATCTAGCACCAGGAATTCGAGCAAAAATCTCAAGCGGGGCTCCTGATTCTTTCGCCAAAGCGGCCCGACCGATTTTTCGAACTCCCGAAGAAAACTGGGAAGCCCATATCTCAAACGAAGCGCTGATTCATCCGACCGCATTCGTCCACCCGAATGCATCCTTAATTGGTCGCGTCGTCTTGGGCTCCCAGGTGCACGTCGCATCCGAAGCTGCACTCCGTGCAGACGAAGGCACGCCATTTTTTATCGGCGCAAAAACAAACGTCCAGGACGGCGTTGTGATGCATGCTTTAAAAGGAAAATGGGTCATGGTGGATAATAAGAAGTGGGCCATTTATGTGGGCGAACGTGTTTCGCTCGCACATCAGGCGCTCGTTCACGGCCCCTGCTTTATTGGCGATGATACGTTCGTAGGTTTTAAAGCCGTCGTGCATGATGCCGTCGTCGGAAAACGCTGTTCGATCGGAATCGGTGCCATAGTAGTCGGCGTCGAAATTCCCGATGAAAGATTTGTCCCGCATGGATCGCTTGTAGATACACAGGAGAAGGCAGCAGCCTTACCGCCGGTTCAGCCTCACCATAGTCATTTTAATGAAGATGTCGTCGAAGTGAATAGCGGACTCGCTGATGCTTACCGGGGCGAATGGCTTTCACCTCGAATAAAAGAACTCGTTCCAGAATCATTTTAATTTAAACCACTCATAAGGAATCACTATGCTTACAGGATTATTAATCGGGACTTCAGTTGCAGCGGTTTTAGGTTTCATCCTTAGCCAAATATTCTCATGGTTTCGCGTCGAAGAAGGGCATTCAGCGATCCTGACTCGATTCGGAGCACCTCGAAAAAATTCGAATGGAGAAATCCTAATTTTTTCATCAGGCTTACACGGAAAAAAACCTTGGGATCATGTCCACGTATTTTCTAAAATGGAGCGGACGTTAAAAATTGGAAATGAAGGAAGAACTCTCGAAGTTCTTGCGCGTGACGGAACCCTTCTTCGAGTGAATGCGAGCGTTCGCTTTAATTTTCGAGACGACGCAGCTGAAAAATTTCTATTCGGTGTTCGCGACCCGATGAAGCACCTCGATGAAATCTTCAGATCCATTTTAACTGAAGAAATTGGAAAATTTGGAAGTGAAAAATCAGAAAATGGGAACTACTCCGAACTGAGACGAAACAGAAAAAAACTCGACCAGTCTCTTAACGCTCGGGCAAATGATCTACGCGATCGATATGGCATCGAATTTAAAGCGATCGATATCGCGGAAATCCTACCCCCGAGTGATCTTGCTAACGCTTTAAATGGGATCCAAAAAATTAAAGCTGAATTCGAGACCCTTTTAAAACGTGTCGAAGCGGAGTGTGAACGTAAAGTCGCAGCCGCCCAGCACGGTGTCGCAATTGCTAAAACACGCGCACAGGCTACAGAAAAAGAAATCCGTGTCTTAGGCTCTGCGATTTCTGAACTCAATAACTGGGGCAGTCTCGATGCCTATATGAAACGCAGACAAGATGAAGCCACATTCGCTTCCCGCTCCGTTTACGTAAAAACTTAATTATATTTTAAAGGAATAATCACTATGGACCAGGAATTAATAGCAGGAATAGGACTTGGAATTGCATCATTTATCTTTTTCGGATGGATTTTCTTCGTTGTGACCGTAAGAAATAACCCACTCACAACAACACTCATCCTTAGGTTTGGGAAAGTTATCGAAACGATTAAAACCCCCGGTCTTCAGTTTCGTTGGGGACTCGTTATTCCTGGAACGACCAGTTTTTCTGTATCCCATGCACTGGAAGGATTTCGAATCGAAGATATCCACGTGAACGACCGTGACGGGACGACCATGCGGATCGACCTTTGGGTCGAATGTCGAATCACGGACGCAGTGAAGGCCTCTTTCGGAATTGAGTCCTGGCGCGAGTCTCTCCAGAGTGTGATTAAGCATGCAATCATGGCGGTCGCAGGGACTCACCAGTTTGAACATATTATTTCGAACCGCACCGAGCTTCTGAGCGATGTTCGCTCGGCACTCGACACACACATTAAAGAATGGGGAATCGAGCTTGAAACCTTAAACATTCAAGACATCCGAATCCTACCCGAAGTCACAAGCCAACTTTTCGACCGAGTGGCAGCCCAAATCGAAATGGAAAAAGCACGACTCGAAGAAGAAGGCAGAATTGCTATTCATGTTCTCGAAGCGGATACGGAATTGAAGATCTCTGAACTCCGAGCGGAAGCCCGAAGTCATTCATCCCTTGCGATCGGACGTGCGTATGCGGACCTTCGTAAAACACCGAAGCTCATGAATGCGTTTGAAACTTTACACCGCTATTCTAAAATCCAGCCCTCAAAAACGACTGCATTTTTTGGATTTGAAGGTGAAGAGCTGAGTGTGCTTGATGCCGCAATGCTACCCGAGACGAAGGAAAAAAAGTCTGCCATGAAAGGATCGGACGCAGAGTTATCATAAGAAATCGGGTGAATGGTTTCGGAATATCCGTCCACTCACCCGCTCTTTTCGATTTTCTAATCCCTGGACTTGCCCCGATTCATCTCAGGATTGATCAGGGTTATTTGGGTTCATGGAGCACGCCCAGCGACCAGAATCTCGACTTAAAATTTGGGATGTGACTTAGGCTCCTTTCGACACCGGATTAACTTCACACAGATATACTTTGCGAAGGGTGTGCCAAAAAAAGAGGGCGCCACTACCGAATCGGTAATGACGCCCAAATATTTTAAAAGTCTAAGCAGGTGCGTTAAACTTAGTTCACACCCACGCAAGTGAGCGTGCGCTTTAGGTTTCCTACTTCCGTGTCGTTATAGTCGTAACGGTAGCTGATTTTAAACGGTACGCCGTTATCGATTCCATCAGCATAAAGCTTACGTGGGATTTTCACTTCGTATCCCCAGTTTCCATCCCAAAGGTCAAACTTTACAGTTCGTGTCGTTGGGATCGGTCCATTAATCTCTCTGCTATCGATCGCGAGATAAACTTCGTCATCACCCTTTGCGATTTCACCCCCTTCTGGAGCTAGATTTTCGCTGACCGAAGAAAGAATCAACTCCTCGGGTCCATCCAACATGAAGGAGAGTTTTTCGTTTTCATTTTCACCGACACAGTCGTAGTCGGCTGAAGCGAAAACAGATGAAGCGGAAAATAAGCTAGCAGAGGCAAGAACAGTAAAAATTAAATTTCGTGACATAGGATAAATTCCTTTAAAATAGGGGTATTTTATAAATTAAAGACTACGGCTAAGCATCATCACAGTTTCGCAGCTCATCTTGATCGAGCCTTTGCCAGCGCGATTAAGAGTGAGTGAGAACTGTTCTCCAAGTGGGAGTTGGTTCGCAGTTGCGATTTCTGCAATTTCCTGCGGTAGTGAGATTTGGATCTCATCATTTCGGCATGCCATTTCGGTAATACCTCCAGAGGAAGTCATGCTGTTACAATTCGATGTTCCTTCATAAACAGTGGTTGCAGCATCGACTGTTTTCTTAAGGCGGGACATATTTCCGTATCGAAGTAGAGGAACTTTGATTTGCATATTATCTCCGGTAGCGAGCAACTGCATATCAATATTGCGTCCATCGATTCGACCGACACAGTCGGCACGAAGTGCAGCGAACGAATTTACAGATCCGAGAGCAAGAACGGCGACTAAAAGTAACTTCATAAAATC
>JBGSHQ010000392.1:0-3130 GCA_041752095.1 Bdellovibrionia bacterium | reverse complement strand
CAGCGAATCCGTGTTTTCCATCTCTCGAGGACTGTGGTGAGAATTCGAGCGATGGGGAAGAGAATACGGCGCTTCTGGATGAGTGGACTCGAAAGTATCCTGAGCCCGAATTTAAAACTGCGCAGGAAAAAATTTTACGAAGCTATCTCGCTTCACTTGAAGAATATGAGCGCAAGTATATTAAGCGGATCGGAAAAATGAAGGATAACCCGAAAAAACAACGCCGAGGTAAAGAAGCCCTTCTTTACCTCGGCGGTCATAAGCGCGGGATTCAGACACTCATCGGTGGCTAAAAATATTTAGTGACGCAGACTTTTAAACGAGTTCCTCGAATAGCTTACTCACGTGACAAACTCGGATACCATGGCGATCGATAACGTCGAGGGAATGTTTTAGCTGAACTTGGGTCGCTGAAACGTGAGGGAATTTATTTTTCAGATAGCGAAGAGATGGCGAAGAATCCTTATCGGATAGTTTCACTTCCACGAAATGGATAGGCTTCTGGTCCTGCATGAGGACGAAATCGACCTCTCGCCTTTCCTTATCCTTAAAATAGCGGAGCTCCATTTCATAACCTTTCGTATCTTCGATAAAATGGGCATATTTCAGAAGATGAAATCCGACCATATTTTCAAACCGAGCGCCTTCATCAGCGATTAAGTTCCAGTCGAAATGGTAATGTTTATACTCTTTTTTTACGGCTCGGATTTTCGGCGAGCCAAAAGGGTAGACTCGAAATATCGAGTAAAGGTTTTCAAGAATGTCGATCCAGCGAGAGACGGTGTGGTGGGCGAGTTGGAGGTCTTCACGCAAGGAGTTTACGGAGAGCGGACTACCTACGCATTCGGGTAACCTGTGGGCGAGTCGCTCAAGAAGGGAGATTTCATTTATTTTCTCAAGAGCGGTCACCTCATCGCGAATCAGGCGAGTTCGGTACTCGCGACTCCAGCGTCTCGCTTGGTCCGCGGATTTAGAATAAAAGGGTTCAGGGAATGGACCAGAGTGAAAGAGATTCATGAGGTCCGCGTTTGAGCCATTTTTTAGTTCCGCAAAGCTCAATGGATAAAGCCGAAGAAGGTGATAGCGCCCCTGAAGAGAATCCCCACCCTTTCGGTAGTGATCGAGTTTCGCGCTCCCCGTGACTAGAATCTTATAGTCCTCGTGGTGCTTATCGTAGATGCCTTTTAACCAATTTCTCCAGCGAGAATATTTATGAATCTCGTCAAAAACGAGGAGCTGACTTTTTCCGGGGAGCTGATAACGAAGGAGACTTTCTCGGTCTTCGTCGTTATCCCAGTTTAGGTAGGTTCCTTTATTTTTTTTAAGAATTTCTTTTGCGAGCGTTGTTTTGCCGCACTGGCGAGGTCCTGCAACGAAGACCATTTTTCTTTCAAGATCCGCAATGATTTGGTTTTGGAGGTATCTCACCATACAGTGATTTTAACATGGACTGCAAAAAAGTTACAGTTATTTTGCAGTCCATGTTAAAATCACTGTATGGTGATTTAGCCTGAAAACCCTTAATTCATCTCAGGATGAAGGGGTAAGATCCGCTTCGTGCCTTTTACAGACGCGAGATCTTTCCGAATCGACTTCGCTTGTTCGATCGTTTTTGCGAAGTCATCCTGGGTGGTGACTTGGAGTTTTTTATCAGCAGCCGTTTCGATCCGTGTGTCACCGATATAAACATATTCACCACGAACAGCTAAGAGCTCAAGGCGGGATGATTTCGTGTCGAAATAGTAATTCGCCATGTTTTTTTCTTCAGTGCCGCAGCGGATGCCGTCCAGAAGGTAAGTGCCGCGCTTTAGGCGAAAGAGAACCAGTCCGGTTTCATCAAGCGCGTAGGAGTCTGAGAAAGTAGCTCCATCGCGGAAGAGCATGAGTTTACAAGTGTTGGTCGCACCGAGACCATCGCGGTTAACGGTAAAACGGCCAATGATGACTGCTTCGGAGTCCTTCATTTCTTTAAAATCAGTGGTCTTAAGCGCCGATGCGCAGCCGGTGAAAGCGAGAGACGAGAGGGCGAGAGATACGAGAGGGATTAAATATTTTTTCATGCTCCATTTCTAGCAGTTGAACTTGTGAAAAATCAAACGAACAAATTAAAAAATTTAAATGGTATTGACCCATAAATCGAGTTCAGTTCATGCTCTTTTGATATGAAAAATAAACTGACCCTTGTTCTTTCTTTTTTGCTTCTGAGCCTGAATGCTTCTGCTGAATTAAAAAAGGGCGAAAGTGCTCCAGATTTTAAACTCACAGATTCGAATGGAAAGGTGCATTCGTTAAAAGATTTCAAAGGAAAAACCGTAGTGCTCGAATGGTTAAACTTCGACTGTCCTTTTGTGAAGAAGCATTATTCTTCAGGGAATATGCAAAAAATTCAATCCGCAGAGATTAAGAATGGAGTCGTCTGGTTATCCGTGATTTCGTCCGCAAAAGGGGCTCAGGGGTATTTCGAAGGTAAAGCACTGAGTGACCGAATTCGGGTTGAAAAATCGAACGCCACTGCTGTCCTTGTCGATAGTGATGGCAAAGTAGGTAGGTCCTATGATGCGAAAACAACTCCTCATATGTACGTGATTGATGGTGCAGGAAAACTCGCCTATCAGGGGGCAATCGACGATAAACCATCGACTGATCTCGAAGATGTCGCGAATGCTAAAAATTACGTCGTAGCGGCACTCGAAGATTTACGAGCGAAACGTGCAGTCGCGACAGGTTTCACTAAGGCTTATGGCTGTGGAGTGAAATATAAATAAGTCCAAATTTTGACTACTTTAGTCAGGTATAAGTTCTCCGACACAGCTTGTTTTAAACCCCGGCCTTTGCTAAATCCCTTAATTCTGTGAAAGCTCCAGTATACGTCGTTCTCCTTCATTATCCGATGCGAAATCGTGTCGGTGAGACGGTGGCGACGGCGGTTACGAATCTTGATATCCATGATATCTCGAGGTCGTGCCGCACTTATGGGATTGAACGGTATTTTATCGTCACTCCTGTTACCGAGCAGCACCGAGTGGTAGGTCGCATCTTAAGTCACTGGCAACGGGACGAGAGTCGGCAGTGGCACCCGGATCGTTTCGAAGCCCTCTCACGAGTCCTGCTTGTGAAAGATTTTGAAGCG
>JBGSHQ010000391.1:0-8284 GCA_041752095.1 Bdellovibrionia bacterium | reverse complement strand
TCCGATACTGAAAAGGTCATCTTTAGCCGAGGGGCATTGACGTTCCTCATTTCAGTTTTCCTTTTCTACTCACTTGGTCACTTCCTTTTTCCTTATCTGAATGATTCCTCGATGTCTGAAGCCCTCCAGCGGGAACTTAGTGTTTTTGATTATCGAGACTTTCGACCTGAACCCGGTGAAAGGAATCTTTATTTAATAGGGCTTTTTTCGATACCTTTATGCATTTTTCTTCTGGTTAAATTCTTCCAGCGAATTCAGTTCGCTGGACGTTCTCTAAAATTCGTCGATGCACTTCTCGCTGGCTTCTTGATTTTATATCTCTGGAGACTCATCCCAACCTTACCCTCTCTGAATGACTCAATCGCCACTCCCTTTCTAATTTTAGTCAGCTTCACCGTTTTTTATCGCTGGGGAAAGAGGAAGTTATTCACCCGAATACTAGGAGTAGCAGCAACATTCCTACTCCTATCCCTGATTCTCTATTCATTCATCGACTCGGCTGATCCTTATTCTGAGAATATTCACTTCCAGGGTGTCTTTTATTCGATGGTTCAGGTTCATGCAGGAAAAACACTCTTATCAGACTTCAAAACTGCTTACGGACTTTACGCACACTTTCTCGATCCACTCTTTCAGATCATCCCGCTGAGCATTAACTCCTTTTCACTGCTGCTAGGGATAATGACTTCAGCACTTTTTGGCGGGATTTGGTTTTTTCTCCACTCCGAACTTAAAAATAAAATTTTAGCCTCGGTGAGTTGGTTTACTTTTTTATTTTATTGTTACCCAAATTTTTTAATGTTTTCTGAAAAAATTGAACCCTATTTTCAATACTGGCCTATTCGTTTTCTATTCCCTGTCCTTTTGATTTTAATAGGCCCTAAACTTCTCCGAACAGAAAAAAACCGCGAAAAATGGGTTTTTGGACTTTCTTATTTTTTTTCATTCGGCATTCTTTGGAATCTCGATACGGGATTAGTCACATTTGGAACCTGGACATTAATCCAGATCTATTCGGCCGTACTCTGGAGAAAAGACGATTTTAAGTTCTTATCTGCTACGATAATTCTCATTAAAAATGCACTCGCTGTCTTTCTGGGATTTGGGACTTACTGGCTCTTAATGAAATTATTTCGCGATTCATCGATCGATTTTCAGGAACTCATTCAGTCCCAAAAAGTATTCTATGGATCTGGTTACTATGCCCTTCCGATGCCCCTATTCGGAATTTGGACAGCAGTTATCTTGATCTACACTGCAGGCTTCTGTTATTCGTTCACAGCGCTGTTTAAGCCAGTAGAAAAGTTAAGTAGTGTTGAGAAAAATCGTTCCCAGATTGTTTTGCTGCTTTCCATTTTAGGTGCAGGGCTCTTTTCTTACTATCAAAACCGAAGCCACGACCGAGTTCTCTACTGTTGTTGGTACCCTGCCTTTTTGCTGCTCGCGGTATTCACTGATGTTTTATTTGAAAATTTTAAAAACAAAAAAAATCAAATGATACAAAACGGCATACTTCTGATCACAGGTTCGATCTTATTTTCAGGAGTCGGGTTAGTAGTCGATGCATTTACCAAAAGAGATTTATCTTTTTTAAAAAAGTCCGAATTCATTTTCAAGCCCCGCCCCTCTCCTCTTCAGGAAAGCGTCGACTTTATACGAGCAAATACAACTTCTCATGAACGCATTACATTTTTTTCCATACGTGCAGCCGAAATTTTTCTCTTAAGTGAAACAACTTTCGATTGTTTTCCCGATTTCATAGACACTTTTCTACTGGAGGATTTTAAACGCCTCGAGGCGTGTTTAACTGCTCCTGGAGCACGAAAGGTTTTCATCGATGAAACTTGGGGGAACGGCTTTGGAGGTACCCCAGAAAGTTTACGCCTCTCAGCTTACGTTTTATCGAGTTACTCATTCGTTTCAATGAGCCCAACTGGAAAAGTAAAACTCTATGTTAAATCGATTTAAAAACGAGAAGCGGAAGGACCACATACAAGGTGAGATCCCTTATGAGGTAACCGAAGAAAACTACGGCGGCGAACTTCCACCCGTATTTTTTAACAAGGCGCTTCATAGGTGAATCCTAACATTGGACTAATTCAGTTTCTACGACTGAATCGAGCGTTGAAAAATTCTCACCGAATTATTTGTTGACGCAGCTTAAAATGCAAACCCCACGCTCCTTTAATGAAGGGGCGTGGGGTTTTTACTGATGGGCTATATCGAATTAATCCCTATCATGACCGCCATGACCTCCATGATGATCATCATCATGACCGCCATAATTCTTCTTTGGTTCTACGCAGAACTTCATTTGAAGGTGCGCTCGACCCTGTACTTCAGCACTCCAGAAGAATGAACCAGGTACGGTGGAGAATAAGTAATCTCCGTCTTCGCGCCCTTCATGTCCACCGTCACGCTTCGAGTAAAGAAGGTCTGAGCTCGAGTCCTTAAATTTCGGAGCTCCTGCCATTCGAGTCATACCGAAGGTTGAGTGCTCACAGTAAGTGCTGTTATCGTAAGTATCTTTCTTACATTTCGACATATCGATCTTTGTCCCTGGCTTCCCCACTAACCGTGTATAGACTCGGTAGCCCAGTGTTCCAGTATTTCCTGGATCAGGATTCGGGAGAGAAAGTGCCGCAACACCGTCTGTTCCGTTCGCATCGATAATCTTGAATGGACCTTCCTGAAGAAGAATTTTCACTTTTCCATCCATCGGAATGAATAAACTGCGGCGGTCGTCTCCAGAGAAATCTCCGCACTTCGGTCTCATCCCGATTAACTGAATGTTATAGCACTGCTTCGGCATATTGCAGCTTGCCGTATGAGTAATCGTCGCGTCTGCGGTTTTCGCAGCCGAATCCGTCACTCGAACAATCGTCGTTCCAGTCGCACCCGCTGCTACAGAGTAAGCCCCAGTTGCAGGAACAATGGAACCCGCTCCCGATACGATAGAGAATACATAAGCAGGTGTTCCACCCGTTGCAGTGAAGGTCACTGAGCTTGCAGTTCCATTCGAGATTGAAAGCGTAGCGGGTGAAATCACGAGAGCCGGTGAAGTCACAGTGATCTGATCATTCACGCATGCTCCGACGTTTCCTGCAGCATCACGGAAGGCAACATAGACCGTTGCGGTTCCAGAAGTCTGGGCTAACGTCCAGCTCTTCGTCGTTCCATATGCCTCAAACACTCCACCACTCGCACATCCTGCGACGTTGGTAATGTACATCTGGGCCGCATCAGCAGAATTTAACGTCAGGGTCACTGCTGTACCTACGACCGAAGCCGCTCCACCATTAATGGAGATCGTCCCATTCGATCCGATCGTGTCCTTTGTGAATGATCGCGTACTAGGAACAGCAGGCGTTCCATCACTGTTGCTATGATTTGCAGTAATGGTCACGGTCCCTTGAGGTGCAGCCGTAAAGTTTAAAGAAGCAGACCATGCGCCCGCAGTACATGCGACACTTGCGGATGCGCCGCCACTGATGACGACTTGTCGTCCATTTTCAGAGCAGAGACCAGAGACTGCGAAAGAAGCCTGGTTTCCAGAATTAATGAGTGAACCCGCAGCAGGAGTGACGATCGAAACCGTCGGTGCAGCGGAAATATTTACCTGAGTCGTAGCACTTACGCAGTTTGAAGCGTTTCCAGCATCATCGCGGAAAATCGCGTAAACAGTTGCAGTCGTTCCGACAGGCGCTAAGGTCCATGCACGGCTCGTAGCATATGGCTCATCCACACCACCCGAAGCACATCCAGGAGTATTCGTGATATACATCCGAGTTGCATCAGCAGCAAGCAAGGTTAATGCGACATTAAGACTTGTAGGGATCGTCACACCATCGCCGATTTTAATCATTGCTCCAGTAGGTGAGATCGTATCTTTGATAAAGTCGCGACTGACTGCTGGAACTGTTTCTCCGAGAGGACCAACGATATTTGCGGTAAAAGTTAGGACGCCATCGAAAACGAAACTCACATCAAGCTCGATCGACCAGGTTCCACCACTACAGATGGAAGTTCCGATCACTGGGAAAGTGGTTTGGAGTGTAACCGTCCCGCCTTCATATCCGCAGAAGCCAGTTACAGTGAAGGTTTCAAAATTTGCCGTGGTGATAAAAGTACCTACGGGTGGTGTTTCAATCGATAAGAGAGGAGCTACATCCTGTGCCAACGATAAGGCTGATGCACTTTTTTCGCGACTCACTCCGCAGGAGGAGATCGAAGCTGCTAAAACCAAGAAGACACCTAATTTAAAAATGGATGGGTTGCTCATACCCTTGATTAAGCAATGCGCGTACCAACACGAATCGTGCAGAACTCGTTGATTTGACTTCGAGTTTTAAAACTCCGAGTCAATTCGGACTCATTTTATAAATAGACGCCTGTCTAATTTTAAATAATGTGTCCCTAAGGACACACCATCTCAGCTCATTTAGGCTTTAATTCGCTCATTCGTAGGATCGTAGAAAGGTTTCAGCGATAACTCGATCGGGTAGAGTTTATTTGCAATCTCCACTTCCCACTTTCCAGTCGAGAGGAATTTCGCATCGATCGGCTCACCCGCTTCGATCATCGCAAGCCCCACCGCTCCACCGAGCGAGAAGCCGTAGGAAGCCGCGCGGACATAACCCATCATCTTGCCATCCCGTCGCACGATCTCGACGTGATACATCAGCGGCTCTGGATCCTTCACCAGGACCTGAACCAGTCTGCGAGTCATCGGACCCGCTGCCTTTTTAGCGGCGAGTGCATCCTTACCGATAAACCCATCGGGTTTTTTAAAATCGAGCGCGAAGCCTAGACCCGTTTCGAGTGGATCATCCGTGTTATCGATATCATGGCCGTAGTCGCGGTAACCCTTCTCCATTCTACAGCTTGCAAGCGCTTTTAATCCCGCATGCTTTAGACCGAAGGCAATACCCGCTTCGACCACTCGGTCGTAGACATGGCAGGCCTGTTCAGACGGAATATAGAGTTCGTATCCGAGCTCACCTAAGTAAGTGATTCGGATGAGGAGCACACACGCGTACCCGATGTCGATCTCACGCGCGGTTCGGAACGGGAATGCTTCGTTTGAAAGATCTGTAGTCGTTAAAGTCTGCAGAAGTTCGCGAGACTTCGGTCCCTGGATATTTAGTTGTCCGTATCCAGAAGTGACGTCGGTCACGAATGCGTGAGCGTCTTCAGGAATATTTCGCTTCATCCAGGTCTCTGCATGGCGATGCATCGTATCGGTCACGACGACCATGAATTTTTCGTCCGTGAGTTTCGTCACCGTGAGATCGGCTTCGAGTTTTCCATTCGAAGCCATCCACTGCGTGTAAGTAATCATGCCACACGCACCATCGACGTTATTACCCGAAATCTGGTTCAGCCACTTACCTGCGTCTCGGCCCTGGACGAGGAACTTCGACATGAAGGACATGTCCATGAGGATCACGCCTTCACGAGTCGCCTTATGTTCCGCTTCCCAGTACGGGAACCAATTCATACGGCCCCAAGAATACTTCTCGACCTTAGGCTCCACACCCTTCGGCGCGTACCAGTCTGCGCCCTCCCATCCGCTCACATCCTTAAAGTATGCGCCCGCAGCGGCTAGGCGATCGTGGAACGGAGATTTTTTCGCTCCTCGAGCGGTTTCTAAAGTCATCGTCGGATAATGAGCGCGGTAAACGAGTCCAAGCGATTCGACCGTACGTTCACGGCGGTATTCTGGGTTTGCCTGATAGGTATGAAGTCGATCGATATTAAATCCGGTAACGTCAACATCTGGGGTGCCGGTCATAATCCAGTTTGCAACTACGCGACCCATTCCACCACCGGTGAGAATTCCGATCGAATTTAAACCTGCCGCAACGAAATAATTTTTAAGTTCGGGCGCTTCTCCTACGATCGGGCGAAGGTCGGGCGTAAAGCTCTCAGGTCCACAGAAAAATTTCTTAATCCCGACTTCCATCGTGCGCGGCACACGGCTCATCGCGCGCTCGAGGTACGGCATCATGCGGTCCCAGTCCGGTGGAATTTCACCGAATGAAAAATCTCCAGGAATGCTCTTAATATTCCATGGCGCACAGATGGGTTCGAAAAGACCGACCATGAGGCCACCTACTTCGTCTCTGAAATATCCGTGGTGCGAAGGATCCTCTAAAACCGGCATTCCTTTAGGGAGATCCGGAATTTCCTCGGTGATCATATAATAGTGTTCTGCAGCCTGGTTCGGAATATTCACTCCGATTTCTTCACCCATCTGCCGCGCCCACATTCCAGCGCAGTTTACTACGTAGTACGCCTGGATATCTCCGAATGCGGTACGCACTCCCGTCACGCGTCCCCTTTTTTGGAGCACTCCGGTGCATGGCACACCTTCGATAATCTTTACACCCTTCATGCGGGCACCTTTTCCAAGCGCCATCGTGACGTCGACCGGATTCACTCGGCCGTCTTCTTTTACATAAAATCCAGCCAGAACATCATCGACGCGTGCGAGTGGAAAAAGTTCTTTTACTTGCGAAGGAGAAATTTCGTGAACGTTTATCCCGCAGTAGCGGTTAAACGCTGAAACGCGGCGGTACTCTTCGAGTCGGTCTTTATCAGTCGCAACCTGGATGAAGCCCGTAGGATTCATGCCTGTGGCTTGACCCGTTTCGGCTTCGAGGCGCATATAGAGATCGCGCGTGTATTTCCGCATCTCCGTCGACGTTTCCGAAGTGGAACCGAAGGTGACCATGAGACCGGCGGCATGCCAGGTCGTGCCCGAAGTCAGCTGATCGCGCTCAAGCAGCACGATGTCTTTCCAGCCCATATCAGCAAGGTGATAGGCCACCGAAGTCCCAATAATTCCACCCCCGACGACGACGACGCGGGCATGGGTGGGTAATACTTTTTCGATGATTTTTTCAGACATCCGGGGACCCCTCTAAAAATGAATTTCCCGGACTCTAGTATCCGGGTGCAGGAGGGTCAAGCGCGGTCGAGAGGGTTTCTCCTGGTGACGCACCGCGCTTCTAGTTGACGTAGGGACATCTCATGCGGGAAACACCTTATTACTCATGCTTGGAAACGATTTAACTGAATCCCAACGGAAATCACTCGCAACCCTCCTATCGCGTTCCTTACTAGGAACCATTGCTGTTCTCGGCATGCTCATCATGATGTCGGGAAAATATGGAACGGTGTCTCAGTTTTTAAGTGCGCTTTTCTGGCTAAATTTCGGTCTAGTCATTCTTCGGTATCACACAGAAAGTATCCGAGTTCGAATCGAGTACGGCAGACGAAGCACGAGAGAAGAACGAAGAAAAAATTTTCGTGACAGTTTACTCGGAGCCATCCCGAGCCTCATTCCGCTCTTAGGTGTGGCCTTCTATTATAGCGGAATTCTAAACGCTCATGATGCCATTAACCTAGTCCAAGGCATGGGAATCGCCACCCTCTTTTTCATTGGTTATATTTCAAATCGACTTTTACATGCTGGCATTTTTTCTTCATTACTTACGGGACTATTCGACCTTTCGATCGGTGCAATGCTGATCGCCGCGAAGTACTTATCGTAGGACCTTTCAGTGTTCTATTGACCGATATGGATCCCTAGACGACGTGCATCGGTGACAGTTTGAGCAAGTAAGTGGCACCCAATATATCATTTCCTGTCAAAACTGACACATTACAAGCCGGATTTAACTCTGAGATACTGATTACTGTCTGCACGTTTCAGGGGTTAAATATGCTTCAGGGGTCTCACACTTATTTTAGGATCGCACTCGCGCTCGTATTCATTTCGGGCTGTGAAGTTATGCCTAAATCCACGGGTGTGATCTCGAAAATTTCTTCGTCCACGACGAGCCCACAGACTCTCCCTACTTCTATTCCGACTGTGACTCCTTCTGTTCCCTACCCCGTTTCCGTTCGTTACTCGACGAACCCTGCTTCGTATGTCGTCGCATCTCTGATCACCCCGAATCTTCCGGTTTTAACCGGTGGTGCGCCGACCTCTTACTCGATTAATCCCGCACTACCTGCGGGTCTTGTTTTTAATACGGCTACCGGCGTGATCTCTGGAACGCCTTCGGCTATATCTCCTGCCACTTCTTACGCTGTTCGCGCTTCCAACTCTTTCGGATTCGCAGACACTTCCCTTACTCTTACGATCGCCTCTAACATCGTCGCTCCATTATCGATTACTTACTCTAGTTTAGCTTCTGTCTTCGTAAAGGGAACTGCCATCACTTCCCTCATGCCGATGACCCAAGGCGGAGCGCCCTCGAGCTATTCTATTCTT
>JBGSHQ010000390.1:0-5481 GCA_041752095.1 Bdellovibrionia bacterium | reverse complement strand
AAGAATAGAATAGCTCGAGGGCGCTCCGCCTTGGGTCATCGGCATGAGGGAAGTGATGGCAGTTCCCTTTACGAAGACAGAAGCTAAACTAGAGTAAGTAATCGATAATGGAGCGACGATGTTAGAGGCGATCGTAAGAGTGAGCGAGGTATCCGCAAACCCAAACGAGTTTAGAGCTCGAATAGAGTAAGAGGTCGCAGGAGATATAGCCGAAGGCGTTCCAGAGATCACGCCGGTAGCCGTATTAAAAACGAGTCCTGCGGGAAGTGCAGGGGTGATCGAGTAAGAAGTCGGAGCACCACCCGTGAGAACAGGAAGATTTGGGGTGATCAGGGATGCGACGACATATGAAGCAGGGTTCGTCACATACCGAAGTGAAACGGGGTAGGGAACAGAAGGAGTTACAGTCGGAATAGAAGTAGGGGTAGTCTGAGAACTCGTCATCGATGCAGGATTTTTAGAGATCACCCCCGTGGATTTAGGCATAACTTCGCAGCCCGAAATGAATACGAGCGCGAGAGCGATCCTAAAATAAGTGTGAGACCCCTGAAGCATATTTAACCCCTGAAACGTTCGGTACCCTTACAATATGTCAGAAGATTTAACGGAGCGGAATGTGTCAGAAATGACTTAAATTAATTTATTTGATATTTTTTCAGTAAGTAAATCATGTTTTCGAGTCTATTCAGTAACCATCGGATGTTTCACATTAAAATTCACATCAGAGGCCGCCTGAGCTGTTAGCTCGACTTGAGTATGTTCTGCGATAGTCAGCATAGGATTCGTATGCCCACAGTCAAACTCAGATACGACTGGATAAGTTCTGTTTCCAATAATTTCAAAAATGAGCTCATCATAATTAAAGGGAGCTCCTTGTTGATCGTAGATTTCTGGCTTACTCACGATAAGCCCTTTAATGACTTCGAAGGCTCCTAATCGTTCGAGATGTCTTAAGTCGCGTTCTTCCTCAGAAAGGGGAGCATTCATTTCCTCGATCAGAAGTATTTTATTTTCGAGGTTTGGAAAATAGGAAGTACCCGCAGCTGTCATGAGCGTATTTAAATTTGCGACTACGATTTCACCTTCCACTGTGCCCGAATTTAAAACCTTCCACCCTCTGTTTTCTTTATAGAGTCGGGGTTCAGACTTCCATTGACCAGGTTCGAATCTGAGGTGGTCGCTCCATCGTTTTGGATGAATCATTTTACGAGAACCATTGAGATGGGTTTGGGTTGCTGTAAGAAAGGATTCTTTAGTTTCTGGTAAAACATCAGGCCACTCGCCAAATGAGGGCATCACTGCAGGTCCATAAAAAGTGCTGAGACCGGAATAAGCAAGGATAGCGAGGTGAAGTGAGGTCACATCACTATAACCACAAATCACTTTGCGTGCTTTTCGTATTTCATCAAAATCAAGATATGGAATCATGGATGATGAATTAGAGCCCCCGACCGTCGCGATAAGTCCACCGACTTCGGGATCACGAATGAGTTCCATGAATTCTTTCGCGCGATCCTCGGGCGAGCCTGATCGATAACCCTGAATATTCTGGGAAGCGGTAAGACTTCCTTCCTTTGTTCTGAAACCCATTCGTTTAAGAACTTCAATTCCATAGAGGTATTTATCACGCGTTTTCACGTGAGAAGGGGACGAAGGGGTAAAGATACCAAGAGTAGAGCCGGGTTTTAAGGGGCGTGGGCGAAGGAGAGGTTTTATATTCATTCAGTTCCTATTTAATATCCTGCGAATTTTATTGCAACGACGAATCTCGGTTTAAAATTTTGAGATCGTATTCTCTCAAAAGCACCTACAGGCCATTCATACTAAATAAATTGACATCGCTGAAATTTGAAATTAAATATATTCAAATGCCACGCCAACTCCTCTTTCCCGCATTTGAAAAACTCAGTCTAAAGATTTTTGGTGGGTCTCGAACTCAGGGAAACCCGCGTGAACAGCGCCCCATAACGACGAAGAGACCGATGCATTTAGTGATGAAATCTTCGCACGCAAAAGGGGAGTTTTCTTTTTTAAAGGGAAAGCGTGTGAAACGTATTAAAGATCTTATTCATCGAAGCGCGAAAGCTCATGGCGTAAAGATTTATCGGTACGCAAATAGTGGAAATCATCTGCATTTAATTATTATGCCGCCATCGCGATCGGCCTACCATAAATTTATTAGGTCGATTTCTGGGTTGATTGCTCGACTGACGTTAGGAGTAGAGCGCGGCAAAGCTTTGGGTTTGCAGTTTTGGGATGCTCGTCCTTTTTCTAGGATCCTCGAATGGGGTAGAGATTTTCGAGTTGCCTGTGATTATCTCGAACAAAATATTTTAGAGGCCTTGGGTTTTATTCCTTATCGACCTCGTCCGAATCAGAAGGGTCCGAGCTAGGATTATGCGTATCATTCGAAACTTAATCGCCCTTGTCCTTTTTTTCTTCCTGATCGCGATCCCTCTCGCAGTCTTAGGTGATCGTGCATTCGGAACGACCGAACTCGGGTTTCATCTTCACCCACTTCTCAGACCCACACTTCTGTTTACAGTAATCCAGGCAACCCTCTCTCTCGTCGCATCGCTCATCTTAGGCGGAGTAGTCGGCGTATTACTCACCAGGTACGATTCACCCAGACTCCGAGGGTTACTCTTCGCTTCATTCTCTCTCCCAGCGCTTGCGATCGTCGGGCTCGGCTTCAAAGTCGCAAGACTCACAGAATTCGGGATGACCCCGATCGTCTTCGCGCACACTTACTTAAACGCCCCGTGGATCGCCCTTGCTGTAATCGAAGCGCGTGCATCGTTTCCGAAAGCCTGGGAAGAATCTGCTCGTTCGCTTGGAGCAAATCCCGCTACACGGTTTTTCAGACTCGAACTTCCCTGGGTTGCCCCACGAGTTGCGCTTGCAGCCGCTCAGGTATTTGCATTATGCGTGATGAGTTTCACTCTTGTATTTCTTCTCGGCGGCGGTCCTGCGAGTGGAACTCTCGAGACTGAGATTTACAGCCAGGTGAAGGGAGCGGGTTTAGATCTTTCAGGTGCTTCTCAGTTCGCCGTCGTACAGATTCTTCTCTCGGCACTGCCTCTTGCTCTGGCATCGATGGTGATGGTTCCTGGTGCAGACCTGATCGACACTTCACTTTCTTCCTCAGAATCTGAAGCGAATCCAAGCACTCTGAAAACGAATAAACTCCCAATCAAAGCTGTCGGCATCTATTACGCTCTCCCTCTTTTTGGGCTTCTTGTTGGAATTTCACCTCGAAATTTCATAAATCAGCTCTCAGTATTTTTTACTTCTGTTGAATTCTGGTCCGCGCTCGGTCTCACTGCACTTATCGCTCTGGGGAGCTCTCTTGCCGCAGTATTAATCAGTCTTCCTTTCGTGACTGCGAAATCGAAATGGCTCCGTTCTATCGCGGCTTTTCCACTCGGTATTAGCCCTCTCGTTCTCTCGCTCGGATTTCTTCTCGCCTATTCTAAAGGAGTAGCTGCGTGGATTGATCCATTTGAAGGAAGTGTGACAGCAATGATACTCCTTCACGGAGTGATGCTCCTTCCACTCAGTATACGATTTCTTCTCCCCGTCGTGAATGCGGCCGAATATCCCGCAAGGAAGAATCTTTTATTCGCTGCCAGAACTTTAGGTGCGACTCCGACCCAGGCTTGGATAAAAACCGAAGGTCCCTTTTGGGTAAGAGCGGTCAATGATTTTTCTCGGATCGCTTTTATTTGGTCGTTTGCAGATCTTGCCGTTCTTAGCTTTTTTGGTTCTGAAAAACTCGTAACGATTCCACTCATTATCTCTAGACTTTATTCAAGATATGAGTTTGATGCTGCTTCAGTGCTTCTCTTTTTAGTAGCGCTCCTCTCTGTATTTATTCTAATGATCGGGAGAGGGCGGAAATGACCGATAAATCACTCATCGTTCGCGGCTTTGAAACAAAATATCCAACCGCAGCCGGCGAATTTAAAATCAAAGCCGACTTTAAAATCGATCCCGGTGAGCGTGTCGCGCTCTTCGCTCCGAGTGGGTCTGGAAAAACCACTCTATTAAGATGGATGGCGGGTTTCGAGTCAGGCGCTCGAGGTGAACTTTTATTCGGGGATGAGAATCTGACACAAACGAGGCCCGAGAAGCGTGAATTTGGAGTGGTGTTTCAGGATTATGCACTCTTTCCTCACTGGACAGCGCTTGAAAATGTCGCGTTTGGTCTTGAGATGCGCGGCGCATCTCGCAGTGATCGTGAAAAAACTGCGCTAGATTTTTTAGATAAACTTCACTTAAGGAATCGAGCAAAAACAGCCGTGGGTCTGCTTTCTGGCGGTGAGAAACAGCGCGTTGCGCTTGCTCGCGCGCTTGTTTGGGGGCCGAAAGTTTTACTCTTAGATGAGCCTTTTGCCGCTCTAGATTTGGCTTCGCGAATGAAAGCGCGTGAAACGGTGCTTGAACTTCTAAGCCACACGCATGTCCCACTTCTTTTCATCACCCACGAAGCAGACGATGTGAAAAAAGTTGCAACTCGAACACTCGAGTATTCGGGAAGTGATGATGGCTTGACTCATCGGTTTGGAAAAATTTAGACGATTTTCGTGTTTGACCAATGCGCAGAGTCACCCATAAAGTCGCTGGATACATAAGCTTTTTTCATAACTGGAGAGATCATGTTCAAGAACCTGACTGCACCGACTCGCGGCGAACGTATTACGATTAGTAATGGCAAACTCACTGTGCCGAATAACCCCGTTATTCCTTTCATCGAAGGAGACGGTACCGGCCCAGACATCTGGAAATCTTCCCAAATGGTTTTCGATGCCGCTGTCGAAAAAGCATACGGTGGAAAAAAGAAGATCGAGTGGTTCGAAGTTTATGCGGGCGAAAAATCTTTCACGAAATTTAATGACTGGCTCCCTGAAGATACACTGACCGCACTTAAACACTATCTCGTCTCTATTAAGGGACCGCTCACTACTCCAATCGGTGGCGGCATTCGTTCCTTAAACGTGGCACTCAGACAGATGCTCGATCTTTATGTTTGTCTTCGCCCCGTTCGGTACTTTAAGGGCGTGCCTTCTCCTGTGAAGCATCCTGAAAAAGTAGAGATGACGATCTTCCGCGAAAACTGCGAAGATATTTATGCGGGGATTGAATTTGAAGCGGGAACTGAACCCGTCAAACGTTTCTTAGGATTCATGAAAGAAACGTTTCCAAAAGAATACGCAAAGATTCGTTTTCCAGAAACTTCCGGCATCGGCGTAAAGCCCGTTTCTCAAGAAGGAACGGTTCGTTTGGTTCGCGCTGCCCTGAAGTACGCGGTCGAACAGAAATCGAAGTCACTCACCATCGTTCACAAAGGCAACATCATGAAATTCACCGAAGGTGGATTTCGTAAATGGGGTTTTGAATTAGCTGAAAAAGAATTCGGCGCACAGACCTACACCTGGGATCAGTGGGAACGTACGAAAAAAGATAAAGGCGAAGACGCAG
>JBGSHQ010000389.1:0-5935 GCA_041752095.1 Bdellovibrionia bacterium | reverse complement strand
TTTTAATCGTGATCGTGATGACACTACTGATTGGATACATCCTTCAGCAGTGATTAGTCCGCCTGCTGTGATTGGAGAGCGGGTAAAAATCGGACCTAACTGTGTCGTTGAAGGTCGTGCTCGAATCGGTTCCGGTACTCGGCTTTACCCAGGTGTGTATGTGGGTACTGATGTGGCGATTGGTGAGGATTGTGAAATTTTCCCCGGTGTTACCCTTTATGAAATGACTGAAGTCGGGAGTAGGGTACGAATTCATGCTGGATCAGTGATCGGTGCTGATGGTTTTGGATATGCACCTCGAATGCAAAACGGAGTTCCGGTTGGGCATCAAAAAATTTATCACCTCGGACGTGTTGTCATTAGTGATGGGGTTGAGATCGGTGCTAATTCGATGGTGGATCGAGCAACCATCGGCGAAACTTTTATTGGCCCGCAAGTGAAGATCGATAACCATGTTCATGTGGGTCATAATTCGCACATCAATGAAGGAGCGATTCTCTGCGGAGGCGTTTGCCTGGCAGGTGGTACGGTGATTGGAAAATTTGCCTATATTGGAGGAATGGCCGGCATCGGAAATAAAGCCCAAATAGGAGATTATGCTAAAATCGGTGCAATGAGTTTAGTCGATAAAGATGTACCCATAAATGGGACGTCTGTTGGGAATCCTCAGCGATCCCACCGCGATCACTTTAAAGCTCATGCACTCTTAAATCGACTCGTAGCTGAAAAAGATCGAAAAAAGAGAGATGCGAAAAATGACTGAATCGAAATCAAACGAAGTAAATCCTTACGCAATTTCAGGCGAAGCCATTCGTAGTTTTCTTCCCCATCGCTATCCGTTTTTATTAGTGGATCGAGTTCTTTCGATATCACCTCAGGGTGATCTCTCTTCGACTAAGGGAGGAGAAGATAAAATTGGTACTCGAATCGTAGCCATTAAGAATGTGAGTTTTAATGAGCCGATGTTTCAGGGTCACTTTCCAGGATATGCAATTTTTCCAGGTGTATTAACCATAGAAGCGATGGCTCAGACCGCAAGCTTTGCTACTTATCCGTATATCGCAAACGACCCAGAGCAGATGAAGCGCGGCTTTTCCGTTGCTCTCGTTGGGGTCGATGATGTGCGTTTTCGTAAACCGATTATTCCTGGGGATGTGCTTCGTATTGAAGCTGTACTTGAAAAATGTCGCGGAACGATCTGGGGATTTCATTGTGTCGTTACTGTGGAAGGCGCAAAAGTTGCTGAGGCGAAAATCTTAGCGAATATGACGCTTGTACCTGCAAGCACAACTGGTGGTAAATCATGAGCTCTGTAAAAATTCACCCATTAGCGCTTATCGATCCTAAAGCTGAGCTCGATTCGGATGTACAAGTCGGACCCTGGTGTTCTGTCGGTGCAAATGTACGAATCGGTAAAGGTACGCGCCTGATTTCACATGTCGTGGTGGACGGATGGACTACGATTGGAGAAGAAAATACGATCTTCCCATTTGCAAGCCTTGGACTAGTCCCTCAGGATTTAAAATACAAAGGCGAACGCACTGAGCTGACTATTGGTAATAAAAATTCTATTCGAGAAAATGTTTCGATTCACCTCGGGACTGCTCAGGGCGGAGGTTTTACGCGTGTAGGGGATGGAAACTTGCTCATGGGATATGTCCATCTTGGACACGATGTGATTGTGGGTAATCATGCCATTCTCGCAAACTATGTGGGAGTCGCTGGCCACGCGATTGTTGATGATCACGCCATCATTGGGGGGCAGTCGGGGGTGAACCAATTTGTTCGTGTGGGTGCACACTCGTATGTTGGCGGACAGTCAGCGATTGAACGAGATGTTCCACCTTTCTGTATTGGAATTGGGAGTCGCCCGATGCAAATTAAGGGCGCAAACATTGTTGGGTTACGCCGCCGGGGTTACTCAGCCGAAACGATTTCTAAAATTAATGAGGCCATTAAACTCTGGGTCAGGTCAGATGTAGAGAAAGAACGTGCGCTACTTGAGATTGAGTCTCAATACGGTGAAGTTCCTGAAGTACAGTCATTCATTCAGTTCATTCGGAAGAGTGAAAACGGAGTGACCCGGTAGGGAGAGTGATGAAGATATTCATCTCAGCAGCAGAAGCTTCCTCGGATACTCATGCCGCTGAGTTTTTAAAGCACCTTTACCCGTTATCCCTAAAAAATCATGTTCAACTCCAGGTATATGGAGTGGGCGGGCCAAAACTGAGAGCCGCTGGGCTCACTCCCTTGCTCCAATCAGAATCCCTTCTTTCGATGGGATTTTCTGAGATTATTACTCGACTGCCGAGAATCTATCGCTATTTAAATGAAATCGAAGAATGGGCTAAACGCGAAAAACCCGATTTAGCAGTGCTTTGTGATTACCCTGAGTTTCATTTTAAACTGGCTGCTCGGTTAAAACGCTTAGGGATTCGAACCGTCTGTTTCATTCCACCTAAAGTTTGGGTTTGGAGGAAGAGTCGAATCGAAAAACTTTCTCGCCTTTACGATAAAGTTTTATCCATTCTTCCTTTTGAAGAATCTACCTATGCTACATCAAACGTTAATTTTGAGTATGTGGGAAACCCCCTGATGGATGAACTCCCCATTTCAATGACTCGAGATGAAGCCCGGAAGGCGATCTGCGCAAAAGGATCAGATACTCTTGTTTGTCTTATGGTTGGAAGTCGGCCCGCTGAACTTCAATTGCATTTAGAACCTGTTCTTCAAGCGGCGGTGATTCTAAACAATATACGACCTGGCATTCAGTTCTATTTACCTCTTCCAGAGGCGATTGATCTCGATCGTTTTAATGATCTACTAAAAATTACCATTAAAAAGGTTTCTGGTGCCTCAAGTCTCAGTCTTCATGTGAGTCAAGGCGATTCTTGGAGCGTTTTAAAAGCGTCAGATGTCGGTATTATTAAATCAGGTACTTCGAGCCTCGAGGCTGCACTATTAGATTGTCCTCACGTTGTTATCTACCGTGCACACGCCTTCTCTGAATGGATTTTCAAAAATATCATTCGTTATAAGAAGTCGATTTCACTCACGAATCTGATTTTAAATCGTGAAGTGAATCAACGAATCGTACCGGAACTAATTTTGGATAATTTTAACCCAATCAACATTGCGAATGAAGTGGTTAAGTTTTTAGATCCAAGCACCGCATCAGTGACCCGAGGTGAATTTAAGAAAATAAGGGATCTATTGGGTTCTAAGAGCCCTTCACTTCGAGTTGCTGAAGTGGTTTTCGAAGAGGCTCGCAAATGAGAGTGTTATTTGGACCCAAAAAAGCTGCGTCGCTGGTCTGGTCAAATGTAAATCGTGCCGCTCGATTTGCGCGCGACCGAGAGTGGATCAGAAGTGAAAAACTTTCTGCTTTTACAATTGGAGTCGGTAATCTTCAGGCGGGTGGAGCGGGGAAAACGCCTCTCACGATTCGGATTGCGCGTGATGCAATCGCACAAGGTATGCAAGTGGCTGTCTTAATGCGTGGATACCGTTCAGCCTGGGAAAAATCCGGTGGTATTCTTTCCCCTCATGAGCCGATTCCCTCTCCTGAGCTTTGTGGTGATGAACCCGCACTCATTCGGGACCGAGTTCCTGGTGTTTGGATTGGTGTTGGCGCTGATCGTTTACATCAGTTTGAAGCCATGCAATCCCAAGTTGCTCAGTTATCAGGACGACAGTTTGATCTCGTCATTTTAGATGACGCTTTTCAGCACTGGAAAATTAAATGTGATCAATACGTTTTAGTCGTCACAGATGCGCAAATCGGTGAGCGAGTATTTCGAGATGATTTTGATTCTGTTCGAAATGAGGACCTTGTTTTTCTTATAAAGGGAAAAGAGTTTCCTGAAGCCTTAATGAATCATGAACGCAAAGTGAAGGCCCATTTTCAAATTCCTCCCCCAACAGGGAAAAAGAATTATCGTTTTGTAGCTGCTATCGGAGACCCCGAACGAGCAAAAAAATCCTTCTTAGAATCGGGTTACCGAATTGTTGAAATGACTGTTTTTCCTGACCACCACACGTTTACTCTTTCCGAAATCGACAGAATTTTAAGCGAAGCTTCCGCATTATCCCAAACCGTCCTTCTTTCTGGAAAAGACTGGGTAAAATGGAGGGCGCTTGGAGCGACAGAGTCTCAAGTCGAAGTGATCGAGCCTGAAATTGAAATTGATGAGGGGTTTGTGCACTGGAACGCATTGCTTCCTGAAAAGGCGTAAAATCGTTTTAAACTCCGACAATTTCCGTTAATCTTGCAGGATGTTACTTCACTTACGCGGCACTCTATCTATCCTATTCCTTTTATGCATTTACGGGTGTGCCAGCGGGAGTAAGCTTGCTTCAATCGAACCCGTTTCGAAGGATATTCCTCCCGACCTCCGCGCTAAATTTGAGGTATTAGAAAAAACCCCTGCTGCTCCTTCTGTTATAAAAAATGAATTGGAGACAAAAGGAAAGTCCAAGAAAAAAACTGGACTCCGGTCTCCAAAGCCTATTCCCCTGTTTAATTACCCAAATCGCAGAATAAAAAATGATCCCATTTGGGTTGGAGAGCGACAGGTTCTTGAGTTTACTTATTTAGGACTCGCAGCTGGCGAATTTACAATGGATGTGCTTCCTTATAAGCAAATTGGAAATCGATCTGTTTATCATATCAGTGGGCGTGCCGAAAGTTCCAGTGTCCTGAATCTCTTTTATAGTCTGAACGATACCATCGAAAGCTTTATTGATTATGAGGGTCTTTTCTCCCATCGATTCCATCTGCTACTCGATGAAACGAAACAAAAACGTGATGCTTTAGAGTTATTTGATTCGGAAGCAAAAAAGGTATTTTACTGGAACCGTCGAAACCACGTGGACCGCGGTAGTTCAGAAACTAAAGAAACTTTTGATATGGTTTCTTTTCCCCAGGATAGTTTTTCAGGAATCTACTACGTACGAACGTTGCCTCTTGAAACGGGTAAAGTTTATACCTTTCCAGTGGTGAGTGAAGGCCAGGGTTGGGACTGTATTGTTACCGTTGTTTCAAGAGAAATGTTGGATACTCCCCTTGGACGAAAGCAAACTATTCTTCTAAAATTGCAAACGAGTTTTAAAGGTGTTCTAAAACAAGAGGGCAGCGAAAATTTTATTTGGTTAACGGATGATGAGCGTCGTTTTATCGCACGAATGGAAGCGAAAGTGAAAATCGGTTCGGTCGCCGCGCGACTTAAGTCTGTTGAATTTGGAGTGAAACCGAGTGAATAAATCGCCTCGCAATATTTTAGTTCGCGCGCCAAATTGGATTGGCGATCAAGTCCTTGCATTCCCTTTTTTTTATCATTTAAGAAAATCTTATCCGTCTGCAAAAATCACCTCACTTTGTGTGCCTTGGGTATCTGATCTCCAATTTAAAACATTAGTGGATGAGGTTGTCACACTCCGTAAGCCCCGTAGCGGCGCTAGTTTTATAGAAAAATTTAAAGATCTCGATCAGCAAGCTCTCGATTTAAAGTCAAAAGGGGATTGTGAGCTTGGAATTTCTCTACCGAATTCATTCTCTTCTGCATGGCTCCTTTTTCGTAGCGGTGTAAAAGTTAGGCGCGGTTACCGGTTTGAGGGACGCGGGTTGTTTTTAAATGACGGACTACCGCTTAAGGATGAATCTTTTGGAATTCACCATCGAGCTCAGGCTTATCTCGATCTTTTACCTGAATCGGTTAGGCCAAAGCGTGAGGCGAGAGAGTTTTGGGGAATTCTGCCCGAGAATGAACTCGATGAGGTCATTCCAGGAGAAATGGAGTCGTTTAATGCGGATCTTTACTGGCCCGGACCTAGAATAGCGCCACCTCAGGAGCTCTATTGGGTACTTGCACCGGGAGCGACTGCTGATTCACGTCGGTGGCCACTCGACTATTTCATTTCGCTCGCAAGGTTAATC
>JBGSHQ010000388.1:0-5362 GCA_041752095.1 Bdellovibrionia bacterium | reverse complement strand
AACGTCTGTCGATCCGCCGAGGTCTTCGACCGCGACTACTACACGAAGGTCACTCTTATTCACGAGGGTGATGAGTTGAACGACGCGAGAGATTTTTACACTATTCACAGTGCTCTTAATCTCTGCAGCTTGAGCGCTGATACACGATATCCCCACAAAAACGCTTAATAATACTGACTTTTTCATAGAAGATCCTTTGTTGGTTTAATTCGTTTTCTTGAGTGGGTTATGGCCCTTTTTTAAATAGATTCAAAATATATAATTAGAATAATTACTATAACCTATGGTAATAGATGATTATGGAAATTAACCACCTCCGCTATTTCTACGAAGTCGCAAAAGCTGGCAGTTTTACCGCCGCTTCGAAGGCCCTTCGAATTAGCCAGCCTGCCCTGATAAAACGGTAGCCCAGCTCGAGGACCAAGAAGGCGTAAAGCTCCTGGAACGGGGAAAGAAAGGGGTCACCCTTACCCCGATGGGAGAAATCGTTTTCGCTAAATGTGATCCCATCTTTAGGGATTTGAAGGATTTAGCAGATCAGATGAGGGGACATGGAACTCGATGCGAAGGGCCGCTTCGCATCGGAGCATCCGATCACCTCGCAAATTACATTCTTCCCGAAACTCTTTTTTCCTTTCACCGAAAATACCCAGACGTGATGCCTAACGTCTATACGGGTACACCCACTGAAATTGTCTCTCGAATACTGGAGAGGGATTTAGAGCTCGGAATTTTTTTTACTCGGATCGAAGTTCATGGGATCGAATATCAGAAACTGACTTCGTTAGAGTTTGTAGCAGTTTATCATCCCACGAAAGAAAACAGATTTCCTTCATCACCAGGAGAACGCAAGAATTTCCTGAACCATTTGGGTTTTATCGGTTCACGTTCACGGGATTACCGGAAGCAACACCCGGCACAGAATCTTCTTGAGAGCATGGGAATGGAACGACGACTGCTACTGGAAACGAATAATCAAGAAACCCAGAAGCGACTTTGTAAAATGGGATATGGATATGCAGTTCTTCCACTTTTTATGGTGAAAGAGGAGTTAAAATCGAAAGAACTCGTGATCATTCCTGGGCCGAGAGCCATGATGGTGGATGTCCTTCTTGCGAAGAGGAGTAATCATCTTTTTTCAAGGCCAGCGAAACTTTTTATGGATAAATTTTCCAGCAGCTTAAATACCCACAGCGAGATTAAAAACCGAAGCGTCTGATTTATTAGCGATTTTAATTGGAAGCCAGATCGTCATTTGCAGGGTTGGAGTCGCTTCAAGTTTGTTTCCGATCACCGCATCAATGCTTCGAAGATTAAATTCTTTTTTTGTGAGTGCGATCATCAGATTAAAAATTTTTTCAGCGGCTTTCAAATCTTTTGACCTAAATCCAAGTGCAAGAATGCCAGATTCATTTCCTGATTTAAGTTCGCGAAAGAGGTAAGCATCCGCACCTTCAAGTGTGTTCCAAGAGTTAAATCGTTTCGGCAGTCCGAGTTCTAGTTTATCATCGGGAAAAATTTCATTTAGAATGTCGATTAAGGCAGAGTGAGAAGCTTGGAGAACCGCATTCCAAACACTCATGTGGCTGGCTCATTTCGAGGGGCTTCAGTAATTCTGAGAAATGCGGCATATTCGCCATTTTTCGTGACGAGCTGTTCGTGAGTTCCGTCTTCGACCACTTCTCCTTCGCGCATAACGAGGATTCTGTCAGCGTGACGGATCGTTGTTAATCGATGCGCAATAATGATGGTTGTCTTATTCAACATTAATTTCTCTAGAGCAGCCTGCACAGCACGTTCCGAGGTATTATCTAATGCTGAAGTTGCTTCGTCTAAAATGAGAATAGGACTGTTTCGGAGAAATGCACGGGCAATTGAAAGTCTCTGTCGTTCTCCGCCCGAAAGCTTCTGTCCCCGGTCTCCAATGACCGATTTATAACCGTCTGGAAACTTTTCAATAAAATCGTGAGCGAATGCTTCACGAGCAGCAGCACGAATTTCCTCATTCGAAGCATCGAGCCTTCCACATCGGATATTTTCTTCAATCGTATCATTAAAAAGAAAAACGTCCTGACTCACGATCGAAATGAGTGACCGAAGGTCTCCCATTTTTAGATCGCGAATATCTTTTCCGTCGATTTCGATATGACCCGAGGTCACGTCGAAGATCCGAGGCAGAAGCGAAACAAGTGAACTTTTCCCAGCTCCACTGGCTCCGACGAGTGCGAGCGAACGGCCTTTAGCGATCGAGAAACTCACGCCCTTTAGGACTTCACGCTCAGGAGTGTCTGGATAGGCAAATCGAACTTTTTCAAGCCGGATTTCCTTACTAAAGATAGTGAGTTCTTTTGCATCGGGCTTTTCAATCAGGTGACTCTTCCAAGAAAATATTTCCAGAAGTCTTGCAGCTGCCCCGTCTGCGTTCGCAAACTTAATATTCATCTCATTGAGGACTCGAATCGGGTTTTGCATCATTGCGAATGCACCAAAAAACGACAGAAGCTGACCTTGGGTCATCGTGCCCGCGAGAACCGATTTTCCACCCATGTAAATAAGTCCGGCAATAGCGAAAGCCATTACGAATTCGACAGCCGGGTGGGAAACTTCTTCGACCACGATTGTTTTCGAAAGGTGCTTAAAATAGCCTTCACTGCGCTCGTAATATTTTTTCTGAATGTAGGGTTCGAGTCGAAAAGCCTTAATGACCCGGATACCGGTAAAACTTTCCTGAAGGGTTCCAAACATCTTTGCTTGGTCTTCTTGGAGGAGGTGAATGTATTTTTTTAACGCCTTTCCAGAGTAACTAAAAATCAGAGCAAGAGGTGGAAAGACAGCGACTGTAATTAAAGTCAGTTTCCAGTCGAGATAGAAAGTGTAGCCAATCAGAAAGAGGAGTTGGGCTGGCTCGCGCACCATCACATTAATCTGTGCGATCCCCCCGTCGATTTGGTTTGGGTCATTTCCGACGCGGGACATGAGATTACCCGTGCTTGCGGTTGTGAAATAATCTGCAGAAAGACCCATCACATGGTCGTAAAGATCGTTTTTAATTTTTTGGTTCACTCGAGCAACCACCACTCGAATCGCTGAATAGTGAATCAGGCGGATCACAAAGTTAATGGCGAATACTCCAATGACCATGAGCGGGAAGGTGACTAGTTTACTCTGGTCCTTCGTTGTAAGCAGGTCGTCGATCAGTTTTTGGATCATGATCACGGGGCTAAAACGAATCGCGGCCATTGGGATGGCGAGCAGAAGCGCAACCGTGATCCAGGCTAAGTGGGGTTTTAAATATCCTCGTAGTTTCCAGAGAGATTTCATGGAAGTAGGCTAATCTTATGCTAACGATTATAGCATGGCTAGTGTTCTCGTCGTGGGTGGCGCGGGTTATGTTGGAAGCTCAGTAGCGGCCCATTTACTCGATCAGGGTGAAGACGTCTGGATCCTCGATGATCTATCAACGGGGCATCGATCTCTCGTTCCCGACTCTATTATTGCATCGGGTCGTTTTATGGAGTCTCGAGCTGGTGATCGTGAGGTCGTTCGGGCACTTCTTCAGGCAGAAAAGTTTGATGCTGTATTCCACTTTGCGGCCAAATCGATCGTGAGTGAAAGCGTAAAAAATCCAGCTGCGTATTTCGAGAATAATGTCGATCAAACAAAGCGACTTCTCGACGAGATGATATCGGCTGGAGTTAAGCGCTTTATCTTTTCGTCGACAGCGGCCGTCTACGGAGACCCTGAGGGCCATGAAATTTCTGAAGATCGGGCGAAAAAACCGATTCATCCCTATGGAGTGACAAAGCTTGAAGTTGAGAAGATGCTCGAAAAATACGGGAGCCTTCATGGTCTGCGTTCGATCGCTCTTCGGTATTTTAATGCTGCAGGTGCGGATTCAAAGCTTCGAGTGGGTGAGCACCATATTCCCGAAACCCATTTAATTCCGAATCTTCTGGGCGCGGCCATTGAAAACAAACCGATTTCGATTTTTGGAACAGATTATCCGACTCGAGATGGAACTTGTTTAAGAGACTACGTCCACGTTGAAGATCTCGCTGTTGCACACGTTTCTGCGTTTAAGCGAATGATGGGAGAAGGTTCGTCTTCACAGGGTTTTGAAGCTTTCAATCTAGGCTCTGAATCTGGTTTTACCGTTAAGGAAGTGATTTTAGCTGCTGAGAAAGTTGTTGGAAAAAAAATACTCCAGACTTTAGAGCCTCGCCGTGACGGAGACCCGGCCACGTTAGTTGCGATCGCAAAAAATGCACGCAAGCATCTTGGATTTAATCCAAGAAAAAACACACTCGAGTCAATTATAGAAACCGCATTTAAATGGGAAGAAAAACGCCGAAAACCGAAGAAGGCGATCTTTCTTGACCGCGATGGAACTTTAAATTTTGATCCAGGTTACTTAAACGATCCCGCACAGCTTGAGTTATTGCCAGGAGTGATTGAGGGACTTCAGTCGCTAAAATCTGCGGGATATATTTTCGTTGTGGTTTCAAATCAATCTGGAATTGAGCGGGGAAAAATCACTCATGACCAGCTTCACCGAATCCATGAAAAGATGGACTTACTCTTGGCTACCCACGGAATTCGAATTCATCATTATGCACTCTGCTTTCATCACCCCGACACAAATTGCGAATGTCGAAAGCCAAAACCGAAACTCATTTTAGAATCGGCCGAACGCTACTCAATCGATCTTTCACAGTCGTACATGGTGGGGGATAAGATTTCTGACGTCGAGTGTGGGCAAAATGCGGAGCTTGCGGGATCCTATTTAGTCGGCACTGGGAGTGTGAAAACTCATGAAGCTGTTTTTTTTCCGACACTCGGCGCAGTTGCGGACGGTATCCTTCGGGGTGTTAAGTCCCCGAAAAGTGTCCGCTAATTTCGGGTAAAAAACGAAGCCCCTTAAGTGGAGTGCGATCAAACCCGGGCACATGATAAATGAGTAGCGACTCCATGAGGCGAAAAAGAAGTTTTTGATCCTCGAGTGAAGCCTGGGCTAGTTCTGGAACTTTTCGGATGGGAGTGGTGAGTCCGATATAAAAATCCCCGATCGCTGATTGGGTCGCTTCGAAAAACTGATGTTGGAATCCGGGCGCGTAATCGGCAGGTGAATCCGGTTTTGCATTTAAACAGTTCGGACATGTCCAGCAGGCAACCGAGATGTGACAGCGCAGTCGAGTCGCTGCGGAAAAATCAAGTAAACTTCTTTCACACCCGAGACACTTCAGGAGTTGGGGTTGTGTTCCGTTCCACTGTAAAACTTTTGAGAGATAGGCGTTTAGGATCGCGAGAAGAATGCGTGGTTCGGGTGAGTGAGAGGACGAGCCGTCGAGTGCGAGTTCTTCCA
>JBGSHQ010000387.1:0-3483 GCA_041752095.1 Bdellovibrionia bacterium | reverse complement strand
GGCGGGGAAGTCATTCGAGTATACTTCGCATCCGATCTTTCTTCAGAAGGATCGAGAAGTGTTTCTGGGTACGAAGGATTCCATTTGAAAAGGTATGGATTCAGTCCCAGTTCGGCCTGTCGCGCAGCCACGACCCGGTTTCTAAAGTCGACAGAACCGGAACGATCATAGACAAGAATACTTCGACCCATTCCGAAGAGAAGAAGTAAAAGACCCATTAGACCGAGACCTGCCGCTAACCAGTCGAAAATTTTTTTTCGACCTTCAGGAATCATGAAGTCAGTGCCTTCACTTCTTTCTCTAAAGTTTCGAGCATGTACTGGATCATCGGCGCCGTAAGCATCGGGTGTACCCCAAGCCAGAACGTTTTACGCATGACAAGATCCGTGTTTTCGAGAGATCCGTGAACTCGGTAATTCGCCCCAGTGTAAGCTGGTTGCTTCGTAAGATTTCCAGCGAAGAGAAGTCGTGTTCCGATTTTTTTCGACTCGAGTGTGCGAGTGAGAACGTCGCGGTCGAGTTCTGCTGATGCATGCATCGGAAACCCAAACCACGATGCATTCGTATTCGGTGTCGGTTCCACCGGTGTCAGGTGTTTCGAAAGAATCGGTGAAGACTTCACACCGTCATAAAGCGTCTTCCAGTTTTTCCGGCGTGCTTCGACGAAAGCAGGAAGTTTCTTTAACTGCGAAACTCCGAGCGCAGCCTGCATATCGGTGACTTTTAAATTATATCCGATATGGGAGTAGGTGTACTTATGGTCATAACCACAGGGCAGGCCACCGAGTTGCCATTCGAAACGTTTTTTACACGTATTATCCACTCCTGGCTCGCACCAGCAGTCTCGTCCCCAGTCGCGCATACTTTCGGCGATGAGTTTCCATTTCCCATCAGCCGAAATCACAGCTCCACCTTCACCGGTCGTGATGTGGTGGGCAGGATAAAAACTGAGTGTCGCGAATTCACCGAAAGATCCAACCGGCTTATCAGCGACTGTCGCGCCGAGCGCATCACAGCAGTCTTCGATGAGATAGAGTCCTTCTTTTTTACACCACTCAGAAATCTGGTCCGCACGAAATGGATTTCCTAAAGTGTGGGCAATAATGACAGCGCGAGTTTTAGAAGTTTTTGCTTCAGCAATTTTTTCAGGCAAAGCGTTTAAAGTTTTCAGATCAATATCGATGAAAACCGGTTTCCATCCGTTTTGTATGATCGGATTTACGGTCGTAGGGAATCCAGCCGCAAGCGTGATCACTTCATCACCGGGTTCTAAGGGTGTTCGACCGAACTGTTTTAACTTCGGAGATCCAAGAGACGAAACGGCAACAAGGTTTGCACTACTTCCACTATTTACGAGAAGTGCGCCGACCTTACGACCGAAGTGAGAGGGGAGGGTGGATTCGAATTCACGACCAAAACGCCCTGCAGTGAGCCATAAATCGAGGGAAGAATCGATAAGCGCCTCTAAATCCGAGGCGTCGATCGTCTTAGCGGTCACCGGAATATAGGAAACACCGGGGGTGAACTCCTTTTTAGGGAGGGATTCGAAATATTTTCGGGCTGAATCGAGTACAAGTGATCTTTCCATACGAATTGGGTTGTGCCTTCCTGCACCCTTTACTAAAAATCTAAGGATATGAATCTACGCCAGTTCTACAAGGGCAAGAAAGTTTTAATCACAGGTAACACCGGATTTAAAGGAACATGGCTAGGGTATTGGCTAGAATCCTTAGGGGCCGATGTTTTAGGGCTCTCTGTTGATGTTCCTACGAACCCGTCGGCGTTCGAAGACTTAGGTGGCGCGAAGCGATTCCGAACAAGCTTCACCGATATCCGCGATCTTCCGAAACTTACGCAGGAAGTTAAAGCGTTCAAGCCAGAAATTCTCTTTCATATGGCCGCGCAGCCTCTGGTTCGCCTCTCTTATACCGATCCCGTTTCGACTTGGTCGACGAATGTGATGGGGACTGTGAATGTTTTAGAAGCGGTGCGAGCCACTGATTCAATCACCACGACGGCCGTGATCTCGAGTGATAAGTGTTACGAAAATCTAGAGTGGGACTTTGCATACCGCGAGAACGATCGACTGGGTGGTAAGGATCCTTACAGCGCATCTAAGGCCGGTACCGAAATTGTTTTTAAAAGTTACTTCGAATCGTTTTTTAAAGCAGGCGACCGAAAGGTACTTTCTTTTCGGGCGGGTAACGTCATCGGTGGTGGAGACTGGGCGCTCGATCGTATCGTACCGGACTGCATCCGTGCCCACCGCGAAGGAAAAAAGGCACTGATTCGTAGTCCTGGATCGACTCGTCCGTGGCAACATGTTCTAGAACCCTTGGGCGGATATTTAACTGGGGCTGCACGAGCAGCATCATCCACCGATAAAAAATGGAACGGAGAAAGTTTTAACTTCGGCCCTTATGCGGAAAATTCCCGGACTGTTTTAGAACTCGTCCAGTCGTTTGAAAAAAATCTTCCTGGATTTAAATTCGAACTCGACCAGGCCTCATCGAAGTCCGTACACGAAGCAAAACTCTTAAAAGTCTCATTTGAAAAAGCGAATGCATGGATGGGGTGGAAGCCGACTTTATCGTTTCAGGAAACACTCGAGTGGACGGCGGAAGGATACCGTAAAGAGGGACTCGAAAATCATTTTAAAACCCGAATTTCAGAGTTCGAGTCAAGGATGAGTTTATGAAAACTTCCGCACCCATACTTATTCAGGATTACCGCCCTTTTCGCGATAACCGAGGAACGTTCCAAAAAATTTTTCGAATGGATCATCTCGAGCCTTTTGGGAATCCAGCCCCATTTCGAGAAAGTTTTATTTCCTTTTCAGAACCCGGCGTGATTCGTGGAATGCATTTTCAATCGCCCCCCGTTCACCACTGGAAGCTAGTTAGCTGCGTTCAGGGAGAAATTCTCGATATCTGCATCGACATTCGAAAAGGCCCAAATTACGGAAAAATCACACGTTTTTCTCTTTCTGCGGAAAACGGTCATTCGCTACTCATTCCCCCTGGGTTTGCCCATGGATTCGCGTCACTCGGAAAAATTCCTTCGGGTGTGATTTACCTGACTTCGACTGAGCATAATCCCGAACACGACGCAGGTATACGTTGGGATTCCATCGATGTTTCCTGGGGAGTAGAAAACCCTGTGCTTTCGGAGCGCGATAAAAAATTTCCTACTTTCTCAGAATTTAAAACTCCATTTGATGGCGGAAATCATCGATGAGTACAGTCTGGATAACCGGCACTTCCGGATATCTTGGTAGGGCTTTCATTCGTGAATGGAAAAAAATGCTTCCAGAAATAGAAGCTGTTCTCCTTTTAAGAAAAAAACCGGAATCGTCTGAAGGATTTAAAATTTCTTTACCGAGTGATCCTGAAGCAGAGTTTACGTTGGTGGATCTCGAATCTTTAGCGCAAACGAATCCACCTGAAGGAATCATCCATTTTGCGACTCATTTCATGAACGCCT
>JBGSHQ010000386.1:0-29629 GCA_041752095.1 Bdellovibrionia bacterium | reverse complement strand
GCAGTAGCTGCAATCGTTGCTGAGCTTAAGAAAATCTCTAAGCCAATTAAAGACCAAAAGGAAGTCGCACAAGTGGGCTCCATCTCTGCAAACAACGACGCAGAAATCGGCAAGCTCATCGCTGAAGCGATGGAAAAAGTCGGCAAAGAAGGCGTGATCACGGTTGAAGAATCCAAAACTGCTGAAACCACCCTCGATGTCGTAGAAGGAATGCAGTTCGACCGCGGATATGCTTCTCCATACTTCGTAACGAATCCAGAGCGTATGGAAACGGTTCTCGATAACCCTTTCATCCTCCTCTTCGATAAGAAGGTTTCTTCGATGAAGGACCTCCTCCCTGTTCTTGAAAAAGTAGTTCAGAAGTCGAAGCCTCTCATGATCATCGCTGAAGATATCGAAGGCGAAGCGCTCGCAACTCTCGTTGTGAACAAGCTTCGTGGAACGATCCAGGTTGCTGCTGTTAAGGCTCCTGGATTCGGCGATCGCCGTAAGGAAATGATGGAAGACATCGCTACCCTTACCGGAGGTAAAGTGATTTCTGAAGACTTAGGCCATAAGCTTGAGTCGGCTCGTCTCGAAGACCTCGGACAAGCAAAGAAAATCACGATTGATAAGGACAACACCACGATCGTCGACGGCGCTGGAAAAAAAGGCGATGTTGAAGCTCGCGTGAAAATGATCCGTGCACAAGTTGAAGAAACTTCTTCTGACTACGACCGCGAGAAGCTCCAGGAGCGTCTTGCTAAGTTAGTCGGCGGAGTTGCTGTGATTAACGTCGGAGCAGCTTCTGAAGTTGAGATGAAAGAGAAGAAAGCACGCGTCGAAGATGCATTAAATGCAACTCGCGCTGCCGTAGAAGAAGGCATCGTTCCTGGCGGCGGTACTGCACTTCTCCGCGCTGCTAAGGTTCTCGACACCCTCAAGGGCGCAAACTCTGAAGAACAAGCTGGGATCAACATCATCCTTCGCGCCGTTCAAGAGCCACTTCGTATGATCGCGTACAACGCAGGACACGAAGGCTCGATCGTGATCGATAAAGTTCTATCGAACCCAAGCCCATCGTTCGGATTCAACGCTCTCACCGAGAAGTATGAAGATCTTCTTGCTGCAGGCGTGATCGATCCTTCGAAGGTTGCTCGTTGTGCACTTCAGAACGCAGCGTCTGTTGCGTCCCTGATGCTCACGACTGAGACCATGATCGCTGAGAAGCCGAAGAAAGAAGCGGGCATGCCTATGGGCGGCGGCGCTGGCGGCGGTATGGGCGGCATGGGTGGATTCGACATGTAATTCGGCGGCTGCCGAATTGCTGATTTGATCAGCCATTAAAAATTAAAAGGCCTGCTCAGGAATTTCCCGAGCAGGCCTTTTCTTTAAACGATCTTAATTTTTATTCGCGAATGAATTCGCAGTTAAACTTAGAGTTACTCGATGCAAGAATTCCTATATTAAAAGGACGAGTCTTCTCTTTACCTTTTAAGGTAAATCCAGTTTTAGTTTTTTTAATTTTTCCCCTAAGAATCTGAGTCGTACCGGATAATGCATCTAGGAAGTCGCGTCCGTATTCAGTGCTCAAAAGTTTTAATTTTGAATCTGTCGAAACCCTAATTTTAACATCGGTGAACACGAGAGAATCACCGCCAGTGGGTTTAAGTTCTACGACGTCATTTATCCCGGTAATCGAGTTAATGAATTGATATTTTTCACATCCATACTGCTCGACTCGCATTTTTCCACTCGCATCTAGAACGTTTGCGAAGGACGCAGTTTCATTTTTATTCACGCGGCATTTATAAGTATAGTTCCCTTCGATTTCTGGGCAGACAGCGAGCGCAGAGTTCGCTAAAACCGAAATAAGTAGCGTTGCGAGACTGAGATTACCGATGTGAACGAGTTTCATACATTCTCCTAATGCATTGCGTTATACACTAGATTTTCATTAGGATCTACATTTATTTAACTTATTGATTTAATTAGGAAATATAAGATTTTATGGCAGATCAGTGGTTAAAGTGTATTTCGAATACGGGTACGATTCGCGGTGTTGCGGTCCAATGTACGGATCTTGTTCTCTCTCTTTCGGACCTTCATCATCTTAAGGGTGAGCACGCGAGAGCGTATGGTGAGGCGCTAGTCGCAGGATTCCTGCTGTCGTCGTATGCGAAAGACACCGAGCGAATGAACCTGAATATTCGAGGCGATGGTTGGGTAAAGCAGGCTTTAGTCGATGCTCATCCCGATGGAACCATCCGTGGATATATCGTTCCGAACGACCATGCAGTGATTCCTTCGGTCGATCTTACAGGTGAGGGTCCTTGGGGGCGTGGAACTCTAGCCGTGCTTCGCAAGCGAGATAACTTAGAGGGAAAAAATGAACCCTACGTGGGAACGGTTCCCCTTTTAACCGGCCATATTGCTAAAGACCTCACCTTCTACTGGCTCCAAAGCGAACAGGTTCCATCCGCGATTGGAATTGCAGTCACCGTGGATGCCTCAGGGAAAATCGCAACCGCGGGCGGCTTTTTAGTCCAAGCCATGCCCGGGGCCACCGACGAGGAGCTTCGTGAGATCGAAGCGCAAGTGAACTCGCTTCGAAATCTTGCATTCGAGATCTCGACCCATCCCGATCCGATCCATGTCCTTTCTCAAATTTTTCAAGACCGAGCGTTTATGGTTCTCGAGCGGAAAGAACTTCGGGCTGAATGTACCTGCTCCTGGGAGCGCGTTCGAAAAGCACTCGTTCTGATCGGTGCATCCGAACTCCAGGCGATGTTAGAAGAAACGGGCGACGCAGTCGTGAAATGTGATTTCTGCGTAAAAGAGTACCGCGCGGATGCGGAAACACTGAAAGCGATGATTAAAGAGTCATCGAGCTAAAAAGTATATCCGATATGAGCCATAAACGTGAGGTAGTTACTCGCGATATCAATCGGACCAAGCGACGTTTCCTTATTCGTTCCGAAGAGCTGATGGTAGGTCATCGCTGCACCGAAAAACGTTTCGCGCGTGAGTTGTAAGTCTGCTCCTGCACCGAGATGAACTCCGAACATCATTCCAGAAATGGTATTCGTTTGGTTGATGTCGCGACTTGCGCGGTAGAATCCTAAACCTCCATTTACATAAGGAATAATTCGGTCAAAGGTCGCGAGATTTAAACGGGGTCCGACCAGAAGGTGAAGTTTTGAAAATTTGCCTTCAGAATGGCTCGAATATCCAAGGGCAGAGGCGAATGAAAAGAGGTGACTGACGCCGTAGGTGTAGTTCGCTTGTAGGCCGATCGAATCTTGGTAATCGCTTGCGACCAGAAAATTCTGTCCGATATCGAGTGAGACGTTATTGGAGTCAGGAGTGAACGGCGTAACGTCCTTAGCGCGTCTCTTTACTCTGCGTTCAAGCGTGGATTTTTTATGGGAGTCTTTAGTCGAAGGTGTATTATCCCCGTAGTAGTAGGGAGAGGAACTTTTCCACGACTCATCATCCGTCCAGCTTCCCGCGGTCGCGAGGTTCGAAGAGAGCGCGATCGAAAATAAAAAAAACGCGTAATGTCGCATCGGGGGACCTCCATGTCCTAAGGCTAAAACTCAGGGGCCCACATCATGTAAGCCCGCCTCTATCTCTATATTCTAAGTGAAATACGGCTGTTGCCGCAAGGGATGGAAAATTGACGTTTATTGAGAATTTAAAAACAGAAAAACCCCGGAGTCTCGAGACACGAGAGACCGGGGTTAAACTTTATAATCGCTGAAGACCGATTAGTTATTCAGAGCTGGAGCGCTCATCGAAGCGGTGTTCGATGCTGCTACTGCCGCTGGAACGGAGAATTTCGCGAATTCTGCGCCGAGCTTAGCTTGAATGAAACCAGAGAAAGAACCGTCGCCGTGGCGGATGATTTCTTTCAGAAGGTCGACAGAAGGCTGGGTCTTAGCTTTCTTCTCAGATTCATAGAGAAGTTGGGTAAGAGTCGAAGCCGTAATATCGTTCTTGGTCTTATTGTCGATGACGCGGAGGTCTTCGCCTGCTTTGATCATCTTCGAAATCTCATCCAGAGTCACATAACTGGACTCGTGAGTGTCGTAGAGTTTTCGATTCTGATAACGCTTTATGATCTTAACTTCTTTCATGATTCCCCCTAGTCGAATCACTAACAAAACTTCCCGACTTTTTGCTTCCTATGAAGCCCCCTAGAAAAGCCGAACAATTCAATTTCAAAACAACACTGAAAACATTTGCCCGGGTTTCACCGGAGCACCTCTCGGTCTTCGAGTGGCTAAAGCATGATGCTATGAGCCGACACGAAGTGTCAAGAACTACTTACCGCCGAAGTAACAATTTTAATTTAATGTGTCAATCTTTTGTTCCTTAATAAAAAGGTTCAAAAAATTTGCACCAAAATCGAAACATCAACGGGGCAGCGAGTATTCATCATACTCTCGCGTTAAACGCAAGTGGTCTAAATAAAACGTCAAAAGCCTAACGATTTCAATGGGTTTATATCTAATGCCCTGAGCTTTATTTCAGTTTCGCTCACGAAATGTCGATCTGTTCACTAGGGAAGGACAGACTTTTCATGGGCCCTATTCAGACCAGGTTTATAGTAATAATTTCAATATCTTACGCCTTATCGGGATGTGCGCATCACGGGGAGCTCACGAATAACACCCCAGAAAAAGCGCATTTATCCGAAGAAGTGAGTCGTCCCATCACGGGAGAAAGAACGATTCCGACAACTGCGCAAGTGAGCGCGACGGGCGCGTATCACTTCACGATGGCCCAAGCTTATTCATCAGAAGGAAATCCAGATCGCGCGATCGAGGAATACAAGCTCGCACTCATGTACGATCCGAAAGCTGCGATCGTTTACGCGCGACTTGCGAATGAGTACGTAAAAAAGGGAATGCTCTCGACTGCGATGGATACGTGTAAGGAAGCGATTAAACTCGATCCAGGCGCAAGTGATGCACGCATGATTCTCGCGAATCTCTACACGAACTCGCAGCAGGGAAGTGAAGCGATTACACACTTCGATGCAGTTTTAAAAACCGACCCTTCTCATGAAGAAGCGGCTGTCTATAAAGCACAGGCGCTTCTCGACCTGAGCAAGAACGCAGATGCTGTGAATGCGATGAAGAAGTTTGTGAAGGAAAATCCCGACTCGGCACTCGGCTGGTACTACCTCGGTCGGACCTATCATAAGAGCGAAAAGTACACAGATGCAGAAAAGGCTTACCGAAAAGCAATCGATGTAAAACCGACCTTCACCCAGGCGATGCTTTCTCTTGGTTTTATGTTCGAGGAACAGAAGAAAAACTCTCGCGCGGTCGAAATCTATAAGGAAGTTTACGACGATTCCCAGGACCTAAACGCCGCTACTCGTATTGCGACGATTTATCTGAAGGAAGAAAAGTATACCCAAGCAATCCCATACCTAGAAGCGATCGAAGCAATGGATCCATCCGATATGAACACCCAGGTGAAGCTTGGGCTTGTTTATATGGAGACAAAATCCTACGAAAAAGCGATTGGGGTTTTTAACCGTTTAATTACGAAGAATCCGGAGTCAGATCGAATTCGGTTCTATCTGGCCTCTCTGTATGAGGAACAAAACCGAGGTCCTGAAGCGATTACGGAATATCGGAAAATTCCAGCAACTTCGAAGATGTTCACCGACTCGGTTCTTCATACTGCGAATCTCCTTAAAGCAGAGGGAAAAACCGCCGAAGCACGGCTTGAACTGAATACAGCGATTTCAAAACAGCCTCAGATTTCGAATTTCTACGTCTTTCTTGCGAGTATGGAAGAAGATGCTTCTGAGATTCCTGCGGCGATCACGACTTTAGAGCGTGCCTATAAACGGTTTCCTGAGGAAGAGCGCGTGCTCTATTATCTTGGCTCGCTTTACGACCGCGTTGGGGAGACGGAAAAGGGACTCGCGAAAATGGAGCAGCTCCTTTTCGTGAATCCGAAGAACGTCGATGCTTTAAATTATCTCGGATACACGTGGACGGTGCTAGGCCGAAAGCTCGATGAAGCGGGGGAGTACCTCCAGGCAGCGATGAAGCTGAAGCCGAATAATGCCTTCATCACGGACAGCTGGGGATGGCACCTCTTCGTTCGCGGTAAGTTTAAGGAAGCGATTAAGACGTTAGAGAAAGCGGTCGCGCTTAAAGGCGATGAAGCCACGATTTTAGAACATCTTGGCGACGCATATGCGCGGGCGAACCTTCAAGAGAAGGCTTTTGCCACTTACGAAAAAGCAGTCACAGTCTCGAAGGAGTCTAAGGAAAAAGAGAAGATCATGGCGAAACTCGATGGAGTGCGTGAGCTTCTGGCTCAGAATGGACGAATTAAAAGCGAGCGCACGGCTTCTCGTCGGCCGGCATCCGTCGAGCCGACCCCAGAGAAATAGAATCGCGTATTTAAATAAGACTTAAGATCGGGCACCCTAAGCTTATGCAGGGTGCCCGTTTTTTATTCCTACTCAGTGTCTTAGGTTTTACTTCGTGTTCGACTGCGCCGAGGGTCGGAGAGTTCACAAGCCGTGAGATGATGGAGGCGGCTTGTCCGGCGAATTTTCAGTCGGGCCGTGGCTCGATTAAGGGTTCGGTCTGGACGAAAATCTCGTCAAAAGAAATGACCGGTCAGTTTCCGGCCTCTGTAGCGGTCGATTATCCGCATCGGCTGGCGCTTGAGGTGACTAATCTCATCGGGGCACCCCAGGCATGGTTAAAAATCGAAGATGGGAAAACCGAACTTCGATTTTCGGCCGAGAATGAAAAGGAGTACGGAAAACCGCCTCGGGCACGTGCGATGCTTGGAGGACTGCCACTAGAGCTCGCGCCCCGGCTTTTTGCAGGCGGGGTACCGTGCCCATCGGATGATAAGAACCGCGACATTCGGGTGCGCTCTAACGATGAGGGGGGGCTTGATGTCGAAGAGCTCGATTTACGGAGTCGGGTCACGACGCACTACAGCTATAATTTTATGCGGTACGCCGGGAAGCCTTGGGTAAAAGAAATTCGGTGGGAAAAGCTTGCGAAGGGTGGAAGGCGCGGCGCAAAATCTAATCTCATCACTTTTACGAGAGATGAACCCATGGATCCAGACGGTGCTCCTAAAAAATGGGGCGCGGTTTCGGGGATGGGTGAAGTGCAGGTTCGGTGGAAAGATCGTGCGGTCACACCGGTAATGAAGTGAAATTAAAGCGAATTCGTATTCACGGATTTGACTTAGAATCTGAGATCTTGTTAGCTAGGGCGCATCAGGGTTTCAGGGTTCAGGAATGGGAGCCTTAAAAGTTATGTTCAACCAGAAAAATTTTCTCGTGATCGTGAGTGCATTCTCGCTCGCTGTCACCGTGATGTTCACGAGCTGTTCGAAGAAAAATACCCTCGACCCGACGAATACTTTTTATACTTCGTCGATCGCAAAAATTAAGGGTCTCGATCCAGCATTTGCAGATGATCTTTATTCGGGGATCGAAACGACTCGTATTTATGAGGGTCTTCTCGAGTATGAATATTTAAAGAGGCCCTACGCTCTCCGTCCCGCACTCGCAGAGGCGATGCCCGTCATTTCGAAAGATGGAAAGACTTATACCTTTAAAATTAAAAAGGGCGTTCTCTTCCAAGACGATAAAGCTTTTAAGACTACGAACGGAAAAGGTCGCGAACTCGTCGCAGAAGATTTTGCTTATTCGTTTAAACGTCTTGCCGATCCAAAGTTAAATTCTCCGATGTGGTGGCTTCTTGATGGAAAAATTGAAGGCCTAAATGAGTGGAGAGAGTCGGCACAGAAGGCTGGAAAAGCGGATTATTCCGCGAAAGTTTCTGGTTTGAAGGTCGCAGATGCTGCGACGTTAGAGATTAAACTTAAGGCACGTTCCTATCAGTTCATCTATTCACTTGCGATGCCGGCAATGACGGCAGTCGCGCGAGAAGTAGTCGAAGAATATGGGCCCGAATTTTTAAATCATCCGGTCGGTACGGGTGCATTCAAACTGGCAGAATATAACCCTTCATCGCAAATCGTTTACGTTCGTAACCCTACTCACCGCCCGGATTTTTATCCGACCGAAGGTGAAGCAAGTGATCAGTCTGCTGGTTTAACGGGAGATGCGGGAAAACAAGTTCCCTTTGTTGATAAAATCGTAATGACTGTCCACGTGGAGTCGCAACCATTATGGCTCAACTTCATGCAGGGCAAACTCGATGCGGCTGGCATTCCAAAGGATAACTTTGCACAAGCCATCACGACGACTAAGGAGCTTACGCCTGAATTAAAGAATCGTGGCATTCAGCTCATTAAGGAAGCTTCGCTCGATGTAACCCACACCAGCTTTAATATGACGGATTCTGTCGTCGGGAAGAATAAGTTTTTACGCCAGGCAATTTCGATGGCGATTAACTTTCCGGAAGAAATTGAACTCTTTTATAATGGCCGAGCGATTTCAGCACAGGGACCGATTCCGCCAGGCCTTGCCGGTTATGATGAGAAGACGAAGAATGCCTATAAAGAGGGCAATATAGAGAAGGCGAAAGCACTTTTATCGAAGGCAGGGTTCCCCGATGGCAAGGGCCTTCCAACTTTAGACTATCTCGCACTATCTGATTCTACCGCGCGCCAGATGACAGAGTACCTACAGAAGTCACTTGCAGCGATTGGAATCCAACTGAAAGTTCAAACTTTTAGCTGGCCTGAGTTTCAGCAGTCGTTGAAAAATAAAAAGGGCCAGATGTGGTCGTATGCTTGGAGCGCGGATTATCCAGATGCTGAAAATTTTTTGCAGCTTTTTTATTCGAAAAATGCGGCACCAGGACCGAATGATTCAAATTATTCGAATCCAGAGTTTGATCGACTTTATGAAAAGTCACTCACACAGAATGATTCTGCAGAACGAACTGCACTTTATAAAAAAATGAGTGAAATGGTCATGGAAGATACTCCGTGGGTTTTTGGAGTCCACCGGGTCACCTATTGCCTCAGTCATCCTTGGCTTAAAAATTATAAGCCACATGAGTTTAACCATGGGATGTCGAAGTACTATAAAATCGATACGAGTCTCAGGAAGTAGAAACGGATGGGAAGGATGATCGAAACGACTATCCTTCCCATGTTTTTTGCTCACACCTCTAAAAAAAGGCTGAACTAATGGGTACATTCCTAGTACGTCGAATTTTAGGCTCAATACCGATCATCTTCGGTGTCGCGCTCGTCGTTTTCATCCTCTTTAATATCGTGGGTGGGGATCCGGCGCTGATGATGGTGGGGAAGCATGCCACCGCCCAACAGATCGCAGATATTCGGCGGGAATATGGGCTCGATCAGCCACTCTACGTTCAGTTTTTTCATTACCTAAAAGACATCATCACTTTTGACTTTGGCCGAAGCTACGCCACCCGCCAGAAGATTTCGGACATGATTTTAAACGGCATCGGTCCTTCACTATCGCTTACATTACCTGCTTTTTTTATTACGACAGTGATCTCGGTTATTTTAGGCCTTCTCGTTTCGTATTTTCGGGGTGGGATTATTGATCGAGTCGCAGTTATTCTATGCGTGATCGGGATGAGTATTCCGTCCCTGGGTTACATCCTTTTCGGTCAGTACTACCTCGCTTATGAACTTCGGATGTTTCCGATCTCGGGCTACGACTATTCCTTTCCGGGCCGATTTGAATACCTCGTACTTCCTATGATCCTCTGGCTCCTCTTATCTGTAGGCTACGACGTTCGGTTTTACCGAACCGCGATGTTAGAAGAAACGACCCAAGATTATGTAAGGACAGCCCGCGCGAAGGGCCTATCTGAGCCCCGTGTATTTTTTAAGCACGTCTTAAAAAATTCGATGGTTCCGATCGTGACGAATGTCGTTTTAGAAATTCCGTTACTGATCCTAGGATCTTTTCTTTTCGAAACTTTTTTCGGAATTCCAGGATTAGGGAGCATCACGATCGATGCTCTTCATAACTCGGATCTTCCAGTGATTAAATCAATGGCGTTCGTCATGTCGTTACTTCTTATTTTCGGAAACATCATAACGGATATCGTTTACGCATTAGTCGATCCGCGGGTGAAATTAAAATGAGCACTTTAACAACGACTCCAGACAGTATTGAAATCGGACAACCACTGCCGAAGGGACGTTCTCTCTGGCAACTGGGCTGGATGAGGCTTAAGCAGGATCGCTACGCGATTGTTTGTGCTTCGATCGTTCTATTTTATTTTTTAATCGCGCTCCTTTCGAAACTCGATTTAATTGCATCGCCCTGGGATATGAAGGTGGCAGATAGTTACGCTCCGCCCAGTCTCAGCGAATTTAAGTTGTGGCTCGGAGCCGATATTTTCGGCCGAAGCGTGATGTATAAAACCATTTACGGAACGCGGACCGCGATCGGAATCGGACTTGTTGTTACGCTTTTATCGATCCCCATTGGCGTGTTCTTAGGCGCAGTGGCAGGTTACTTCGGTGGATGGATCGACGAAATCATCGTCTGGTTTTATACGACGCTTTCTTCGATTCCTTCGATCCTGCTTTTAATCGCTATTTCTTACGCCTTAAACCGCGGCATTACTGCGATGTATGTCGCTCTCGTTTCGACTTCATGGATCGGAATGGCGCGGGTCATGCGTGGGGAATTCATTAAACATAAAACTCGTGAATATGTAATCGCGGCTGATAGTTTAGGTGCTTCGCACTTTTCAAAGATTTTTAAACATATCCTGCCGAACGTCTCACACTTCATCATTTTAAATTTTTCTATGCAATTCATGGGCGCGATTAAAGCCGAAGTGATCCTGACTTTCTTAGGAGTTGGAATTCAGGGAACCCCTTCGTGGGGGAATATGATCGATGATGCGAAATTAGAACTCGCTCGCGGCGTTTGGTGGCAGCTCACCGGAGCTACGGTTGCGATGTTTTTTATCATTTTGGCTTTCAATATTTTAGGCGATTCGCTCCGCGATGCGCTTGATCCGAAGATTAAATGATTCGGAAGGGGAATACGCGATGAATGAAAAAATACTCGAAGTAAAAAATCTCGAGACCTCTTTCAAGCTAGAGGACGGTGTGGTTAAGGCCGTAGATGACGTTAGTTTTAATGTTTATAAGGGTAAAACGCTAGGGATAGTGGGTGAGTCCGGCTGTGGTAAATCGGTTACGTCGCTATCGATTATGCGACTCATTCCGAATCCCCCTGGAAAAATATCCGGCGGACAGATTATCTATAATGGAAAGAATCTCCTCGATTATTCACCGGCCGAAATGAGGAAAATTCGTGGAAATGAAATTTCCATGATTTTCCAAGAACCGATGACTTCACTCAATCCGGTTTTCACCATCGGTAACCAGCTCATCGAAGCTATCGAACTCCACCAAAAACTTTCCTCGAAGGAATGCCGTGAAAAAGCGATCGAGATGCTTAAGCTCGTCGGAATCCCATCGCCAGCGACTCGGATTGATGATTACCCTCACCAGCTTTCGGGCGGAATGCGCCAGCGAGTGATGATCGCGATGGCGCTTTCGTGTAATCCACACGTCCTTATCGCGGATGAACCGACAACCGCGCTTGATGTAACGATCCAAGCTCAGATCTTAGAACTGCTTCGGGAACTTCAGGACCGTGTAGGAATGGCGATGATTCTCATCACTCATGATCTCGGTGTCGTGGCCGAAGTGTGTGACGATGTGATGGTGATGTACGCTGGTCGAGTCGTAGAGACCGGAACTGTGGAAGAAATTTTTAAAAACCCTAAGCATCCATACACTCGAGGACTTTTAAATTCGATCCCCACTCTTTCGAAAGATCCGACAGGTAAAGCGAAGAAAAAACGCCTAGAGACGATCCCAGGAATAGTGCCCAGTTTACTCGACTTACCGAAAGGCTGTCGTTTTCAAGATCGCTGTACATTCGTTAAAGATGCGTGCCGAACCTCGGAACCCGAACTGCGTGTGATTAAAAGTGGCGAACACCTCGATCACTCCATTCGCTGTATTCAGGATATTTAGGAGAAGATGACGATGACCGATATCAATAATGGTGAAGTTCTTCTCTCGGTACGAAATCTAATTAAGAGATTCCCGATTAAAGGCGGGATTTTAAATCGGGAAGTGGCAACCGTTCGCGCCGTTTCTGATGTCTCGTTCGATATTAAAAAAGGTGAAACGCTAGGTCTCGTGGGTGAGTCGGGGTGTGGAAAATCAACACTCGGTCGATCGATTCTTCGCTTAATCGAACCCACAGCAGGCGAAGTTTTTTATCGCGGACAAAACATTATAAATCTTGAGCATGAAGAAATGCGTCGTTTACGGCGTAAAATGCAGATTATTTTCCAGGATCCTTACGCATCCTTAAACCCTCGAATGACGGTGGAGCAGATTCTATCTGAACCGATTGAAATTCATGGACTCGCAAAATCGACTGAAGAAAAGCGGAAGCGAATTTTTAAACTCGCAGACCTCGTTGGTCTGCGAAAGGACTCAATCCAGCGATATCCACATGAATTTTCGGGTGGCCAACGCCAGAGGATTTGTATCGCGCGCGCCTTAGCCGTCGAGCCTGAATTTATTGTTTGTGATGAACCCGTCTCGGCTCTCGATGTTTCTATCCAGGCACAGATTGTAAACCTTCTCCAGGATCTCCAGAAAGAACTCGGGCTTACCTATCTTTTCATCGCGCATGATCTGAAAGTGGTCGAACACATCTCGACGCGTGTTGCGGTCATGTACCTCGGCAAGATCGTCGAGATCGCTGAGAGCGAAGTGCTGTACGAGAATCCACAGCACCCTTATACTCAGGCGCTTTTATCGGCGATCCCAATTCCAGATCCGACGCTTAAGAAAAAACGTATTATTCTAAAGGGTGACGTACCGTCACCGATTAATCCCCCGAATGGATGTCACTTTCATCCCCGCTGTCAAAAAGCTACCGACCAGTGCAAAGTCGTATGGCCAAAGCTAGAGGGCGTGAAAGGTGACAGTTTAGTGCATGAAGCAGCATGTCTTTATGCCGATAAACGTCATGGCTCTGACGAAAGTATCCTAAAAGGCTGATTTTAAGCTCTAAAATCTCCTGGTTTAGTAAATGCGAAATCAATTAATTCCCCTCTCATTCCGAAGAGATGAGTGAGGTGGAGAGATCTATTTTTCTTTAATTTCGTAAATGCAATTTAAAACACGGAAACTGCCGAAATCCAAAGCGGCAGAATTAGAAACATTTCGACTAGAAACAGCAGAGCCATATCGGCCCTTGCCTGCGCCGATTTACGTACTACTTCAGAGAAATGAAAAATTAGTTTCAGTAAAAGGTCCGTTTGATTTTTTCTCCGGCCGCGATTTAGAAAAAATGAAAGTGGGCGGTAAATATTTTTACGGTCCAATCCTATCCAGAGTCGAACCTTTTACTACGGCAGCGAATGAAATTAAAAAAATGATTGGTTGGAGTCAGCCAACCGCTACTCGAGTCTTAGAAGCAGCCCCTTATGAAATTTCAGATGCGGTACTTCGTAAGCTTGCCTCGCTTTGGGCGCCTGTTTCACAGAGTGAATCTGTAAAGGGTGGAGTCATTGGGATCGAGAGTTATTTTGCGGTCGCATTTGCAAACGAGCTTTGTGAGCTCATTCCAGGTGATCGAATGGAGATGGCGCGTGATCGTGATCCCGATCAATACGAAATCGCGCTTCTGCGTTCTGGTGTATTTGCATTCTTAGCCCTCCATCTCGGATACCTCGACGTTAAACTTCTCAGCGAGCTTAGGTACCGGTTTTTCCATGAGCTGATTCAGTTAACCGGATTACAGCAGTTCGTCCCATTATCGCTCGAACTCGCAGAGTTAAAGCGATGGACCGAGAACCTCATTCATTCACCTGAAGTTCTCATGGTCTCGAGTGATCAATTCGATTTCTCAATCAGCCGGGTCACCCAAAAATTAAAATCACGACTCTTTAGAATTCGAAATGAACTTGCCGATCCGAATGCGGTACTAGCGCATACCTATGATGATGGCGGGTTAGGAAATTTAAGACCAGACGAGGAGGCGAGCGATGGCTGATAGCATGCGCTCACTCAACTCATTTGGCGTTGCGGGGCTGCTTGGCCCTGACTGTGAAGTTTTTTATACGAATGATTTACGTGCGCGAAATGTAGGACGTATCTCGGATTTAATTACTGCTCAGCTCCGCGAAACGAATTCAGACGAACACCGAATACGCGCAATTCTCATGCACGGAGTATATCAGTCCTACGCGGTTCGCGGGCTTTCGATGCATCATAGCGAAGAGGCTCCTCCTGTTTCAGTCGAGGTCGGTATCGATCCATCTTATATTGCGATCACACTTTCGTTTCACTGGGAACATAATCGAATTCCGAATTGGAAAGGTATCCCTGATCGTATTATCGGCGGGATGCCTGAGGGCGGGTTTGAAACGATTCTTGAAGCAATGACCCACCAGAGTACTCAGATCATTGTTCGATTTGAGGAAAAGGAAAGACGGATTGAGGTTGTAGCCCTTTTAAATCGATCTGACTCAGAAATGAAGGACCCCCTTCAGGTCATAAAGGTACTATCTGCGAGCGCTCCTTTACTCGAAGTTTCGAAGTACCACGAACTCGGTGACCTCGATTACACGAAGCTTCTTAAAAATCCCGCGAATGAAGAGGTCGTTTCGATTCCTGAAACTGAAAATCCAGATTCAGTCGCGACGCTGAAGCGAGACGAACCGTTAGATTCAGAGACAAATGAGCTTCGGGCGCTTCTAGGGCAGTACGAACAAACGATATCGGGTCTTAAAACGACAGTTTCTCAGCTCGAAGAGAAACTCGAAATCGAATTGAATCGAGCGAGTGAACGACGATTTACGAGTGACTCACAAGTCGAAGATAATAGTCCGATCGTCGTGAAGGAACCGGAGTCTGAAGGAGATGCAGCTAAGTCAGAAGATGACTGGGGCCTTCACTTCATGAAGAAGGTTTGGCCATTTAAAAAGAGCGAAGAAAAGACTGAAGCGGATGAGAGCGTTACGGTCTCTGGTGGTGAAGATGAAACCCAGGTCGATGAAGAAAAACGAGTATTCGCTGCTGATCCTATAAAATCAGAAGACACGATTGTTGTTAAGGATTCAGAATTAGAAACTCAGGATTCCGAAGATGATGATAAGCCGACCGTAACTGAAGCATCTGTGGCATCTGCAAAAGTATTAGAAGAAATTGCTGATCTCGCAAAATCAAAACGTTCAAAGAAACTCGACTCGACCTTTAAAGAGATTGAAGACGAAGTTGATAAGAATAAAGCAAAAAAATGGGTTGAAACTTTATCTTCTGAACTCCTTCAAGAAAAAGCCAAGTTGAATGAACTTCAGCGGAATCTCAGTAAGCAAATTCGTCAACGTGAGCTTGAGTTTAAAACTGCTGAGCGTGCCTTGAAACAAGAGTTAAAGCGCCGTGAGGAACAGCTCAGAAGTAAAGACACTGCTATCGAAAATAAGGTCGAGCAGATTGCACAGCTGAACCTTGCGGTTGAGCGTGCGGGAACGGCGACCGCCGATAAAGAATCCGGTCAGATAAAGATGAAGCTAGACCGTGCGCAGCGCATGGCACAGATGAAAGAAGAAGAAGCAAAATCTCTTCTCGTAAAAGTTCGTGATCTTGAAAACAGGTTAATCATCGCTCAGGCTAAAGCCCAAAAGGGTACGGATCTTCAGATGCAAACGAAGGTACAGACACTTGAGAAGAAGGTGGATGAGTATAAGCGAGTGAACCAGCGTCTCATGGAGAATCTGAATCAGACGAAAGATAAGTCGAATGATAAAGAGCTGGGTGATTTAAGGCGTAAGATCGATCAGCTCGAGCGTCAGTCCGGTGAGGCAAAGAAGACAATGGATAAGAATGCCTTCAAGCTGAAAGAGCTTCAAGATACTGAGAAGAAACTCCAGGCGGACCTGGCTCGCGCTGTAGAGGAAAATCGAAACCTCAGAAAAAATCAGGGTAAACCTCCCGGCGAATCGGGTGGCCAGAACGCCGCATAATCTTACTCAGGCAACGTAACTTGAATCGCACCCACGCGGCACATTCTCTGGAACAGAAAATTTGTCCAATAAGAGGTCTCTACAGCGAGATTTTTTGACTCGGCGGCAGCGATCTCTGCCTCTTTTTTGCAAAGCCCTGACTTAATTCGATGAGCTTCGCCGGCTTTCCATGTGAATGGAATCGATGTATCGGGGCGTACAATCGCTATCTGACAATAGTAATTTGCAGTACACATGGGTGGGCTGCAGTCATAGTCTATTCCGACCGTGCCGATGAAACGATAAGCGCTCGCATCAATCCTGGAGTCAGAGGAGACAGCAGACTGAAAACGACGCTCCATAAATAGGGCGGCATTCTCACATTGTTCAGCCGGTGATTCCGAGCTGCGCGAATCTATAATCTCATTAAGTCGGAAGAATAATGGGTGCGGTGTCGATTCATCAACTGCGTGAGAAGAAAGGGGTAGAGCGATCAAAAATGCGAAAATAGAGATCAGTTTTGTATTCATCTTCACTCCCAAAAAATTAAGTGGTGCCCACGTCCGGACTCGAACCGGAACGGCTTGCGCCACTGGTTCCTAAGACCAGCGTGTCTACCAATTCCACCACGAGGGCATCCCTTAATGACTAACTCCCTAGGTATAAAGCAGGACCCGCCCGAAGAGCAACCGGGGATAAAGCCTACTTCTTCTTTTTAAAGTCACAACTGAATCCATACTGCTGGTTTTCCCAGTGGTAGCCCCGGCTTGACTGAAAAGTGATCACGATCCCGTTTCCGGAGCCATCCGAACAACCTTTAGAATTACAGCCGTAGGTATAGGGGCCCATCGAGCCGCACCATCCCACATATTCAACGGAAAGCGCGGTGAGTCGGCCATCTCTCACGATCGGGATCAGCTCCTGATCACAGATGCTTTCCTCGTTACCCTGGACACAGCGGTAGAGCCCCTTTTCGGGGGTGGATACTGGCGCTAGAGCGGTGGGTTCCTGAATCATTCCAGGTCCATTTCCGTAAACCGAACCATCGATCTGGAGATATCCAGAGTCATGTTTATTAACGTCCCGGCTTCGGTGAATCCAGTGAATGATCGCCCCATCGGGCGATGCGGGATATTTCGCGGTCGGTGCATTCGAAGTAATGTAGTCTCCACAAGCCTCGACCTCCATTCCTACAGCGATCTTTGGTAGACGCCCAAAATCCTGATTATAGACGATTTCCAGAGTTTCGGGCTTTCCAGCGTCCATTTCGATTTGAAAATGGTTATGCCCATTTTTATCAACATAGAGCGCAGAAACTCTTCCATAAACACGAGCTCGGGCTAGAAATTGGTTCGGGGTGGAGGTTTTCCACTTTCGAACCGTATCGTTCATCAGAGAAAGATTTTTTCCGCGATCCATACACAGGGGTGTGGGTTCACCTGCGAACGCAACGAGAGAAATAATAAAACTTAGGAAAATACCGAGCATCCTTATTCGGTTCATATCTAAATCCTCTTCGTGAGCATAATCGAGGGTCTAGAAAATTCAAATCATACTTATTTAAATTTCGGTAATTCTAAAAAGTGTTCCGATCGACATAAATACGAGGACGAGAAAAGCAAAAACGGAAAAAAGCCAATCCCGCTTTCGAATAAAACTTCCAAGTAAAAATGCAACGCGCAGGCCCGGCAAGAGAATCAGTAAGAGAATAGCGGCTTGTGCGAACTTTAAACTATTCAAATCCCGAAACCCGTAAAAAAATTCAGCAAGATTCTTAGGAGGCTCTGAATGAAATTCCGCACTCCCCGATAAAAGTGAATTTAAGTCCGTCGCAGGAATCCAAGACTGTCCACTGGTATAATTCAGAACCATTCCCGCAGCCAAAAGTCCAAGCGCAGTATAAACTCCTCCTCGGAGTAAGTACGACAATCCGAGTTCTATTTTTTTATCAGGATGTTTTAAAGAGGCTGACACCTTTAACTCCCATCTGAATGGCTACGATAAAAAGTAGGATCACAAATAATATTCGAATGGTTTTTCCGCTCCATTTTTTTAGAAGTCGGCTCCCGATTTGGCTTCCAATCAGAACCCCAAACGCAACCGGTGCAGCGATTCCTGGAATGATATCTCCACGCATGAAATAAATGCCCGCACTCGTAGCCGTTGTCACTCCGATCATAAAACTTGAAGTTGAGGACGAAACTTTAATGGGAATCCGCATCGCCTGATCCATCGCGGGAACCTTAAGAACGCCACTCCCAATTCCGAGGAGTGCCGAGACACAGCCCGCGATATACATGAGTAAAAGTCCTAATTTGGCGTGTATGACCCGATACGGAATGAGTTTTCCGCCCTCAGGATATTCAGAATGAAGTCCGAGTCGATCTGAAAAAGGATCGGGTTTAAAATTAGGGAGTGAATCTGAAGATTCCTTTCTCTGAATCATAGCGTAAGCCGACCAGCCGAGGAGGAGAGAAAATAAAAGGTAAAGCCACGAAATCGAAATTCGACTCGCGATCATCACTCCAGTGAGAGCCCCGAGTGTTGTTCCGATCTCTAAAAAAATCGCAACTCGAACATTCGTCATTCGGTCACGAACGTAAGCCGCTGCAGCGCCCGAAGATGTCGCGATAACGGAGACTAGACTGGCACCGATCGCATATTTAATGTGAATTCCTAAAATGAGCGTGAAAAAAGGGATGAGAATAATCCCCCCGCCGAGGCCTAAGAGAGCCCCTAAGCCGCCAGCGAATATCGAAACCAGAACGAGTAGGGTTTCAAACCCCGCAGGATTCGCTGAGAGAAATTCACGCATTTAAGTTTCTTTCTCTTTCGGTGCGAATTTCTTCATAACGAAGATTTATTTGCTCACCGAGTTTTTCTAAGGTGGGAAACGCCTGCAAGGACTCATTCGCTTGAGGCGCGACGGCAAAATAAGGAATAATTAGATCTGAATCAGATTGATCGAGAATGGATTTTCCGATTCGCTCAACCTGAGGAATTTTTAACCTTCCCGCTGCGATCTCACTTAAAGCAATTTCGAAAGCCGAATAAAAAGGAATCACTCCTTCAGGTAAAGGTCGCCCTCGAATTTTTCGAATATAAATCGCGATGGTTCGGTTGGGAAATTTCTCTCGAAAAGCAGTAAAAACCTCAGGATCATATTCGGAATCATCGCCGATGAAAATAAACGACTGATTACTCTGTTTTTCGAGTTGAAGGAGCGCATTTTTTTTATAGGTCTGAACGTCTTTTTGTTTAATCCAGTCACGAAGAATGATTTCGCGTTTTGGAAATTCATGACGATCGAGAAAGCGCGAAATTTTACCTCGAATCCAAAGTGGTGAAGAACTTAAAATAAAAAACGGGTTTTGGTTTGCCCATTCCTGGAAGAGTTCTGACATTCCGGCATAAACCTGTTTCGCGAAAAGTCCTCTGAGAAGCGTCTTCAGGCGGCTCGTCGTGTGTGATATTTTTAGGGTGTCGTCGAAATCCGAAACCACGGTGAATGAGGATGAAGAACTGCTCATTTAGTCCTCCCCGTCATGCGAGTGAGAATGATCCGAGTGCGAATGCGCTTCTTCAGAGGGGTGACAGCCGTGCATTTCTGTCGACTCGCGTAAATCTCCGCGCCCCCCGACCCGAAATCGGACGATTTGGCGTTCCGTTTCTTCACTTCTGCATTTTGGGCATGGAACAGGCTGTGAAACATCGCTGGATCGAACGATTTCTTCGTACTTTTCACCACATTTTCTGCAAAGATAGTCAAAAAGAGGCATCTCGATTCTAAGTCTAGACCGTCTCTTGAAAGCTCGAAAGCTTCGTGTTTAAAACGTAGTGAAACGATCCCATAGCTCAATTGGATAGAGCACTAGCCTTCTAAGCTAGGGGTTGCAGGTTCGAGTCCTGCTGGGGTCGCCACTTAAAGCGCCATTTATTTGACAGAAAGCTTCTTCTCTATGCCGCATCGCCGTTCACCGTCCCCACGAAAAGTTGTCATCACTGGCGCCACAGGGAGTTTAGGGCATGCAGTTCTTAATCGGTTTCTCGAGGCGGGTGATTCGATCATCGCGATTCACGCCACGAACCAAAAAGTTCCGGCCACAACGGGTGTGGAATGGTTCGGTCTTGATCTCACTGTAAAAAAATCAGTCGCTGATTTTTTTTCTAAGCACGATGACATCGACATTGTCGTTCATTGCGCGGGTGGATTTCGATTTGGAAACATTGAAAACATTTCAAGCGAAGACTTTAGATTTTTAACCACCGTTAATTTCGAATCTTCATTTTATGTTGCTGCCGCTGCGATCCCAGCAATGAAGAAGCGAAAAAAAGGGGTTCTTCTTTTTGTAAGTTCGAAAGCGACGATGACACCATCGGCGGGAATGAGTGCATATGCCGCAACGAAAGCCGCAGTGAATGCGATGGTCACCTCACTTGCAGAAGAAGTTAAAGGAGAGGGTATCCGAGTGAATGCCGTATTGCCTTCCGTGATCGATACCCCCGTGAACCGAAAAGATATGCCACACGCCGATGCTTCGAAATGGGTTTCGCCTGAAGACATTGCAGAACTTCTTTATGATCTGACCCTCACGAAATCAAAATCAATCACTGGGGCACTTATTCCGATAAATGGTCGCGTCTAAAATGAAAATCCAGAAAAAATATTCGGTTTCACTAACAGATGTAAAAAACGCTTCAGGAATTTTAAAAAAGCACCTCCAGCCGAGCCCGCTTCTTTTTAATCCATGGCTGAGCTCCGTTTATGGGTGTGAGATTTATCTTAAATTAGAAAATATGCAGCCGATCGGATCTTTTAAAATCCGAGGCGCAACTCATAAAATCGCACTTCTCACCGCTAAGGAAAAAAAACGCGGAGTGATCGCTGCGAGCGCTGGAAATCATGCTCAGGGCGTGGCTTGGGGAGCAAAAAAATTAGGCGTGAAGGCGACAATCGTGATGCCTCGAGGAGCGCCTCTAGTAAAAATTCAGAACACAGAAAGTCTTGGGGCGGAAGTGATTCTCGCGGGTGATACTTACGATGAATGTTTTACTGTCGCGCAGAAGCTTGCAAAAAAGTCGGGGAAAGTTCTTGTTCATGCGTTTGATGATCCAGCAGTGATTGCTGGCCAGGGAACCGTGGCTCTCGAAGTCCTCGAGCAGCTACCGGAAGTCGATGCTGTAGTCTGCTCGATCGGTGGGGGTGGCCTTATGGCTGGTATTTCCACGGTGATGAATGCGCTTAGCCCAAAGACTAAACTTTACGGTGCGCAGGCAGCGGGCGCGAATGCGATGGCTCTTTCCCTTAAAAAAGGACATCCCGTCAGTCTTAAAAAAGTTGAAACGTTTGCTGATGGAATCGCAGTCGGAGTGACTCGCGAGGGACCCTTTAAAATTTTAAAGCAGTCGCTGGATCGGATGCTCACGGCTGATGATGAAAGTATCGCTGCCGCGATTCTGACTCTTGCAGAGCGAGCTAAGGTTGTTTCTGAGGGGGCGGCCGCAGTCTCAGTCGCTGTTCTTGATCAGCTTAAAAAAGAGCTGAAAGGGAAGAAGGTCGTTATTATTATCTGCGGCGGTAATATCGATGTGAATGTTTTAAATCGTGTGATCGACCGCGGACTCATCCGTAAAGGGCGCAGACTGCGCGTAAATGTGATGATCTCAGACCGTCCTGGATCACTTGCGCGCCTCACAGCCGCGATTGCAGAGGCAGGAGCGAATGTCATCCAGGCTATCCATGATCGCAGTGAACCTGCGACCACGATCGATCAGACGAATGTGGCTCTCACGCTAGAAACGCGTGGTCCTGAACATAGTCGCGATGTGATCGAGGCTATGCGTTCCGTCGTTATGAATATTCGACTCGATTAATTACTGGGACTTTACGATCACGCGTAGGTTCACGAGGCGACCATTCAGCTGGTCGATGGCCGGACGTTGCATTGGAAGATCGGGATTAAATACACCCGGAAGCTTTAGATCACCGATCGTTGGCTTCGGAATGGATTTATCGTTCGCTTGCATTTCGACGTTCATGCCGATTTTTTCAAGCGTCTGTTTTCCGCCTTGGTTCTGTCCGCTATCAGCAACTGGGGCTCCTTTTCCGTCGCCCTTACCTTCAGGTTTACCATCGCCTTTAGCATCACCTTTACCGTCGCCGGGCTTGCCGTTATCGGCTGTTTTTTCTCCGCCTTGGCGATCATTACTATTTTTTTCACCCCTGCCCGTATCCGCATCGAACGAAACGGCTTGGACAAAAGTCATGTCTTTTTGGAAGGCGTCTGCTTTTACTTGAGCCACTTCTTGAGGTTTGAGTTGGGCGATTGCACCCGGGCCATCGCCTGCTTTTGCAAACTGGAATCCTGGAGTAACGGCAAGAGGAGGTGCGGAAGGTTTATTTGCATCTGCAACTTCGACTTTTCCATGCATCACGGTCAGTGATGTTTGCGGAGGTGCGATCGGAGATCCAGCACTATTTTGAACAGGAAGAGAAGCGTTCACTACGAATTCGGTTCCCCGAACTCCCATGGTGGCTGCCTTAGTGCGGATGGTGAACTTTCCCTTGTTCGAACTGATTTTCTCATTCACTGATGCGCGGACCGTTCCGTAGTCGAGTGACATATCAACTTTTCGGTCTCCGACACTTCCTGCCTGGACTTGATAATCATTCACCTTAAAAAGTGAAGAGGGTCCAAGATCAAGAATTGTCCGGTCGGTCATCAGAAGCTTTACAGCTCCACCGCTACCGGTATTTAGGATCGTACCTTTATAAAGTTTGTCGCCAGGTTTTAAGAAGGTCATCTGACTTCCGCCACCTTCGCTCCTGACGAGGACCTTTCCATTCACACTCACGGCACGGCCGACATAATCTTCCTCGGCAGCGAGGGTGAGCTGGGTGGAAACCAGCGCCAATGAAATAGCGGAAACAATAAAAGAAAACTTTCGGTCGTTTTTCACAAACGTGCTCCTTGGGTAAAGACCGTGACTAACTCCTAAAGTTTACCAGACGCATTGCGCAACGCAAGTGAGCAATTGCTGGTGTCTAAAATATGCTCAGTTCTTCTCAATGATTTGCAAAGCTGAAATCGCAGGTTAGCATAAAGACTCATGATTAATCTGAATGGCTCGATGGACCGGGCTAAAAAGCAGGTGGCATTTCTTCTTCTCGCTTCCACCGTGGGTTATTTCGGATCTGTGTCCCCTGCGACAGCAGAGATCGCAAATGAGTTTGAGCCCGACTATGCAGAAGCCGTTCTCGAGTATAACTCCCAAAAATATGAAAACGCTTTAAGGCTACTGACCGAAGTTCAGAAGAAGGCCCCCAAATCTTCTGAAGTTCTCGAGTTAAAGGCAATTACTTATAAGTCGTTAAAAAATGAAAAAGGTGCCGCTGAAACTTACCGCGACCTCATTCAGCTGAAAACAAAAGAAGGAAAAGAGAAAAAAGAAATCGCTCCTTATGCCTTCGAGCTGGGTGTGATTCGGTACGGTGAAAAAAGCTGGAAACAAGCCGAGCAGTATTTAAATTATTCAGCGAAAAATGGCTTTAACGTTGAAGTTTCGAATTTTTATTTAGGGCTCATTTATTCGCAGAATGAATCGTGGAAGCTTGCCGAAAAAAGCCTTAAAGAAACCCTTTCGGGTGGGGTCGAAGAGTTAAAGCCGGCGGCTTATTATTACTTAGCGCAAATTTATTTTAAAACGAGTTCGGCAGCCGATGGATTTGGAAATCTGATCGAAGCGAAAAAAAGTGCGCAAAAATTTATCGATCGTGAAGACGTACTCCCCGAGTCTAAAAAAATGGCCGAGCAGGTAAAGCAGGCGGCAGAGGCAACACTTGCTCCTTTCGATAAATCTCAGTTTTTCGCAAATTTTTCATTACTCACCGGATATGATTCGAACGTTTTACTCGAGCCTACGGCAGTGAATGTTTCAAGCGGAAGTGGTAAATCGAGTTTAAAAACTCTTCTCTCGGCTGGAGCGGGTTACGCGACTTCACCTCTCAGAACCTTTCAGTATGTTCCGAGTATTCGCTTTAATTTGAATAAGAACTATAACTCGAGTTCCTATTCGGGTGAATTCGCAGATACGACTCTTTCCCTTTATATCACGAAGGACGCGCTCGCCCCGGTATCGATCGGCCTTAAGTCTGAAGGCGGCCTCATCTTCCAAACGCAAGCGGATCCCGTTACGTCCGCGAAATCCTATCATCTTTTTAATAGCACCATGCTTTTTTCGCCTTATCTAAAATGGGATCAGTCGAAGGCGTGGACTTTTGGTGGAGAATTTGGTTACCGAATTACGACTTTTACCGGCGAAGAAACAGTATCTGAAGCAAATAAGCGATCGGGGAATACGCTTGTTTTTAAGGCTTCTGCACAGAATAAACGGACTTCGAAGTATTTCAATCCGACCTATGCCGTTCACATGGATCTCGTACAAACCAATGGGACCGAGTTCGATGCGACTGTAACGGGTTTCCAACTCATTAATACGATGAAATTAGGGAAAATCGATTTTAACCAGGTATTCATTTACGATAAAACCTCTTACGGATCTTCATCGACGAATCGAAGTGATACTCTAAAAGTTCTCGCTCTCCAGGCCACTAAAAAAATCGGACCCCGCTGGGCTCTCGTGGGATCTGGGGATTACACGATCAATAGCTCAACCGAAGACACTTCGTTCTCCTATACGAAGTATTCCTTTAATTTCGGTGTTGGATATAGCTTTTAAAGTAAAATTCGCCAATAAAATGGCGTATTCTCACCGACCCTACTAGGTCAAAGATGACCCTTTCACGACGCTCGTTTATTTCGGTAAAATAAGGAGGAGTGAGCGAAACATCCTTAACATTTAAAAACCTCTCTATTCTAGTGATTGCCTCTGGGTTCACGGCGCTTTCGGGCTGCGTGAAAAATCAGGTTTCAGAATCTTCGTGTGGCAGTTCGAGTTACTGTCAGTGCGGAACACCCACGGTAACGGTTGCGGGGACTACAGGAACTGGAAAAGCGTTTATTTTAGATCCCATGAATGATTCTGGTAACGCAGTTCTTTCTCCCGCGTCTTCGACTATTGGTAATTTCACGAGCTCGGTATCGCTTACGAATTTAACAGGTCTTGGCGTTTTAAAAGGCAGCTATGTCGACGTAGTTACCGACGCTTGTAAAATGAATTACGGTGCTCGTAGTAATTCGAATGATTTTAATTTTTCTCGCTCCGATGCTCGATTTAACGAAGTCATGACTTACTATCACGGAAATAAATTCCGTTCTGAACTTCAGGCCTCAAGCTCGCTTTACCCCACGGGTTCATTCCTCATGATTGCAAACTGCAACGTAACGGATAATGCGTACTATACTATCGGTACGAATAGCGCTGGAGCGACGGTTCCTTTTGTTTGTATGGGAAAATCCAAAACTTATTCGGCAACGACTACTTTTTCGGATGATGCAGAAGTCATTACCCATGAAATGCAACACGGTGTAACCGCTGCTGCATACTCAGCAACCGAAGACTTTAATAAGCTTATCTATGATGAAGCAGGAGCAATGAACGAGGCCATTTCGGATTTCGTTGCTCTCATGCAAGCGGATGCTGATGTAGTATCTCCTTTTAAAAATACTGACTTTAGTCGTTGGGCGCTTGGCCAATTTTTTTCAAGCTCTCTTCTTCGAGGAGCTGCGAAGTGCCCGATTTGGACACCGGACTATCCGACATGTTCTAACTACAGTAAATCATCGACTGGCTTTTCTGCATCGGCTCGGCGTGTGAGTTTTGCATACCCCGATGGCCTCGGATGGCCGTATGCGGGCCCTTCAGCAAGTGCGACATTAAAATCAGTTTGGACGACAAATACAGGATTTGAGCAAATCCATCAGACGTCTCCGATTTTCACCGGAGCTCTTTTTGATATTTTTCTCGATCTAAAGGCTGCATCGGGTGACGGCCCCACTTCGAAACGAAGACTTCTTCGACTACTCATGGAAACGATTAAGGGACTACCGAAATATTCTGTTTCTAATCCATCGCCGGTAACAATGCCTGGTTTTGCGACAGCCATGATTGCTCTTGCAGCGGGTTCCACTGCGGGGACGTTCACTGCTCCTGAGCAAACGATCATTTCTAACGATTTCTCAGCTCGTGGATTAACAGGAATCCCAGTGGTCGTCGATGGATGGGCAAGTGTAGGGGCTGGGTCTACTGCAGCGGCTGGAATATATTTTCAAGAAAGCACGGCTGTTGGAGTTAAAGATAATCGCTTAAAGGCAGGTGAAACAGGTTATATCTGGTTTGATATTGCGAATAGTAGCGCGAATACCGCGGCAGCACCTCTCATAAAAGTTACAAGCTCTGATTCGCGAGTTCGCTTTAGTAATTCATCAGCTAACCCGGGATATATTAGTAGTACTGTGGCTTTCATCCGTTATGGAAAAATAAATGGTTCGACGATAGTGACCCAAATGAATAATGGAACCGGAGTGCAAAATACAGGAATGACGAATTCGTATTTTGGTGGAACTTCACTTTATGGGGTTAATAGTGACACCGCACTTTTAATCGAAATTGCTTCCGGTACCCCAGGCGGAACCGTGGTGAACTTTACAGTCGAAGTCGATCCAGTGAATAAACAAACAACTAAATCTACGCTCACTTTTCCGGTAACGCTTCAGTGATAAAAATATGAACCAGAAACTCGCTTACACTATATTCTTTTTTGCTTTTGTGGTTGCGATCGTTGTTGGTTTTTATTCTCCATCAAGCGAAGAACACCCACGACCGGCGGAGTTTCGTGAAAAATTTCAGGAGACGATCCTGAATCCATTGAAACCTAAGCCACCCATTAAAAAGGAAGAGACTCGGAGTCCTTCCTCCGAAAATAAATCGACTTCTCTCATTGATGATTTTAAAGAGGAACCCCTCAGTCGGGAAGCTTTCTTAAGGAAATACGGGGATCAGTTAAAAATAGATGTGAATCAGGGCCGAGTTACTCGAATGGACGGAGTCGCAATTCGAACTGAATCCTTAAATCCTGAGCAAAAAGTAAAATCGTTTCGCCCTTCTCACGAAGGGGATCTCGTAATGCGTGCGAAAGAGATCTTAGCGGATTCGAGAAAACTCATCGGAGCGAACGACAAGACCCAATTTGGGGATCCGATAACGACTCCTGGAGTAAGCTCTGGCCAGGTCGTTTTCCCACAGACAGTATCTAACGTTCCACTCATTCCTGGCGGTACGGTGAGTCTGCTCATCGGTCCTGAGGGTGAGCTTCGTGCGCTCGACTCTTCGGTTTATCCCGATTATACGGTTCAGAATTCAGTGACCCTTTCCCAGCCCGATTCGTCTCGAGTCGTGCTTTATGTTGCTGAAGCCGAACCGAAGGCGATCCTGCATTACGGGTTTGAAACGATCGTGAGAGGTGTCCAGACGATTACGGATGCCCAGACCGGTACCGTTCTCTACACCCGCGACCGGAAAGTGTTTTAAAAACCACTTTAATTTCAAGTAGATAAAAAATTGACATCATGCAGTAATTGCGATAAAACGCTCAGTGTTATGGGGGCTATCGCTAAGGCCATTTGGCCAGTCAGTATTGTCATTCTTCTCGCCTTACTCGCTTTAAAGCGAGGGAGTTCGGCTATTGATAATCCACTGAGTGACGATCCAGTCTCGAAGTGGTTCTCTGTCGTTCGTTAATTCGGGCGAATAGGTTAAACTGGGATGGATGCTTTTAGCCCCACTCCTTCTTGCACTCTTCTCGCCTTTTGCAATCGCTTCAAGCTTTATGGAGCAGCCCTTTCCCGACACTGTAAAAAACTCTCCACAGATCGTCAGAGGGAAGATCGGAAAGTCTGAAACTCAGTGGACGACATTACCGGATGGCTCGAAACACCTTTTTACTTATTACGATGTCGAGGTGACCGAAGGACTTAAAGGAAAACCAAAACCCGGTTCACCGATTCGCATCCGTGAATTAGGTGGTGAAAAGGGCGGCACATCGGTTCAGATCAGTGGCACTGCCCATTTCGGTACAGGCGAAGATGTGGTGGTCATGCTGGGTGAAGCGACTGAATCCGGCGATCGCGCTTACCCGGTGATGGGTATGATGATGGGAAAATTTAACGTCGAAAAAGGACCAGACGGAAAAGAGTATCTAAAAGGGCCAGGTCTTGGATCATCACTCCATCCCGCACTTCGGAATGAAAACTCTCCTTCCGGTTCCCAAACTAAAGTATCTTTAGAAGCTCTGAGAGAAACCATCCGCTCTCAGGCTCTCCTTGTTACCGCTTCCTCGACTCCCGTGCCGAGCGTAAAACCGTTAAACGAACCTCTTTTAGCCTCAAGAGCGAATTCACAGGAAAGCGCTTTAAAACAGGTTGGGAATGAAGGTTTAACAGAAACCCAAGCATCAAAGAAATCGACTGATTTAAAGCCAATTATTTTAATTGTGGGTATCGTAATAGGCACCTTATGGTTCTTGAATTCTAAAAAGAAGAGGAGATGATTACTCTATGAAAAAAAAAACACGGATAATTCCACTGATTCTTACCCTTTCAGCCGTCCTAATCGGATCTGGGGCGAGCGCCGCTCTCGAACCGAATTCAGTGAAAGAAGCTCTCCCTAAAAAAACGGAAAACTATCTGAAGGAGGGCGTGATTTCTGGAGGAGACCGTGAAGTACATTCGGGACTGATTAAAAATATTCGTCGAGCGATGAATGGAGGGTTTGAGAGAATCGTGGTCGACATCGATTCAGAGCGCACACCTTATTACCAAGTAGCTCTAGAGCCTGAACAGCGTCGTGTGTTGATCACGGTTTTCGGTGGCCCTAAGGTTGGATTGAATGCAAAAAAAACCGCTGAAGACTTTAAAAAGAGTCCACTCGTCAGTGATGTAGAGCTTTTTCCGAAACTCGAGGACGATTCATGGACTTTTGCACTTCACTTAAGAGCAGCGACTCCAGTAGAAGTTTTTGAATTAAGCGCACCGACTCGAATTATTCTCGATCTGAAAAAAATGATGACGACGGTTAAGGCTACTAAGCCCGCTAAACCCGTCGTGAAGGCAACGCGCCAGTCCCATTCTTTTCCTGCTCGGAAATCTATGGAACCGGAAGATGAAGGAAATGGTGCGGCGGCTCATTCAGAAGACCTCCCCGAATAAGACCCTGAATTTAAAGCGGTTTTATTTTCTAGTCTTGCTAATCAGAGATTCAGATCCATCTTGGTGGAATGGAATCTTCAAGTGAAAAACCCAATAAGAGTGAATCAAGTCTGATCATCCCGGATCAAATGCTTCCGCCGAACCTTTTTGTGGTTCCGGTGAATTCATCTCTGATTTTTCCGTCACTGATGGCGCCACTCCAAGTCACGCATCCCAAATACGTCGACGTGATTGAAGCTTCGATGCAGCGGAATAACCTGATCGGTCTTATCCTGACTCGCGAGGAAGAGCTCAGGGAAGATGTCGGTGCGAACCAACTCTATACTGTGGGTGTCGTTGCGAAAATCATGAAGCGTCTCAAGATGCCAGATGGAAGCGTAAACCTGCTCGTCCACAGTATGAGGCGCTTCCGCATTAAAAAAATTCTTTCCGACCATCCTCATCTTGTGATCGAACCCGAATATCTTGAAG